>WQVS01000023.1 GCA_009785705.1 Coriobacteriia bacterium | reverse complement strand
CAGGGCTAAGTGAGCCCTAAGTCAGAATTAAGCGAATGTTAAATGACGCTCTTTTTAGAGCATGTTAGAGCATGATTTTTCTTGGATTTAGCCTCATTATGTAGAGCAGGGGGATTATTGCTGCTATCAAGACGGTTGCTATGCTTACTGCATAGAAGGTGCTTATTGTGGCAATATCAAGTGAAGTGTCATATGCCGCAAGCACCTCAACTGTCGTTATTCTAGTGCCAAGACCCATGAGGTCTAGCATATTGCCAAAGCTTGACCACTCCAGAGGAACGACCTGTGCTGCAATAAAGTCAGCTTTCAATATATCTTCTGAAATACCACTTGCTAATACATTCCCCACAAATAAAGATAAAGTAATTGCAACTAATGTAACTACCATTATCTCCATCGCGACCTGGGTAACAACATTTCTTTTCTTTTCGCCCAAGGCAAGATACAGTCCAATCTCTCGCCTACGTTCACGAATAAGTAGGGTAATGAGCAAGCTCAATATAAGAATACTTGCTACTACGGCAGCAAGAAGTACAGTATCAGCTAAGTTATCTAAGGTCTCTACTGCCACGCTTACATTGTCTACATTGTTAGCTGCTGAAGTAACGGTATAGAATGGTGGAAGAATTTCCTTTGCTGCTGCTCTGAAAGCAGGAATATCTCTAGCGTCATGAAGCACGTAAAGATTTTGGCCCCATATAGGAGCAGACCCCTCGTCATCACCCCACGGGGAATCTGCTACTGCTTCGCTACCCCACCCTGATAATTCTCGAACTGTCGTATTGGGTATATAGATGCGATTTTCTACTCCAACGTTAAGGAGATTAGCTTCCACCGCCTCAAAGCTCGCACTTGTTGAGCCCCCAAACCTATTCAGAAGAGTATAGATACCTATCACTTCAAAGTCGTAGGAGCGGCGCTCCATCATATTTTCCTCAACATAGAAGCCATCGTAAAGATCCTCAGGATAAGTGCCCTCAGGAAACTGCGGGAAGTCATCTACCATTTGAGCTCCCCTGCTTATATATAGACCAGCGTAGTCAAAGGAAATATCCTCAAGAGTAATGGTCGAACCAACGCCTAAGCCATTGGTTACAGCAAAATTTTCTGATATGAGGGCAACAAAGCTAAGATTCTCAAGCTCTGCCTCACTGAACATTCTGCCTTGCGACACTTCTATAATATCTTGCGCAACGTAGAGAGGATTCGTGCTTCGCATGCCCTGGATCTCAATGCGCGCAAAATCTCCTATTCGGGTATAGAATTCGTAGCCATCACCTGATCGTCCAATTCTGTTAGGGTCTAGCTCTGGGAGATAATTCTCGAATTCAGCACTTAAGAGAAAGGTCGTTTCAGAGTAATCAAAGTAGGCAACGTAGGGCAAATTGCCAATTTCAATAAATATATCGTGCGAAAGCCATCCGAATTCCGGAGCTTCGTCTAATTCAGAAAGATTGAGGAAGGCCCCGTGATCTTCCTCTATGGTAACTATTGCTGGCAGATTGGCGTGAACGTTCGCATTAATGTTATATACTGCTTGGCGCACAGAGATGGCACCCGCCATGACACAGCCTAAGACAAAGACGCTTAAAAGCAAAATCGTGGCTTTGCCCAAATTTCTACTGATGCCTATGAAAGCTCTTTTGATGAAGGTCAAAATCCACTCTCCCAAAGGTTGCTGTGTTTGTGATTTCTATGTTATCACCTAAACTCAGACCCATGAGGAATGTAAAAGGTTTACGGTACTTTATAGGACCTCATGACTCGTGGCTTGTTGTAACTTGCGGCTTGTGCCTTTGACTTAGATTAACTTAGCCTAGCTTGAGGTATTTGCGCTTTCCTACTTGCAGCACTTTTCCTTTTAGGTCTAACGGGTCTAGCTCGTATGATTTTGCTGGGAGAGCTTGTCCATCTAGCTTTACTCCTCCGCCATCTATGAGGCGGCGTGCTTCTCCGTTGGAACTTGCCATTTGTAGTTTTGCCATCAGTGCTGGCAGAAAAACTTTACCGGCGTCATTGAGCTCGCCATTCCAGTCAATTGTCTTTTCCTTGATATCTTTAGGCATGGAGCCTTCTTTGAACACACGGTCGAAAGCTGTTTCTGCTGCTGTGGCCGCCTCATCACCATAATATAATGCAACGATTTCGCAGGCCAATCTGCGCTTCAGCTTACCTGGATGAGCGCTCCCATCCTCAAGACTTGCCTCAATCTGTTTAATTTCACCTAGCGAGCAAGCTGTCGCTAAGCGGAAGTAGCTAGGCATCAGCTTATCAGGAATTGACATAACTTTGCCGAACATGTCAGCCGGTTCGTCGGTTAGACCTATGTAGTTGTTGAAGCTCTTGCTCATCTTTTGTACGCCATCGGTGCCTACTAGCAAAGGCATAGTCAGAGCAATCTGTGGCTCCATATCACTTTTTTCCATAAGCTCGCGCCCTGCAAGCAGATTGAATAGCTGGTCTGTACCGCCTAGCTCTACATCCGATTCTATGGCAACAGAATCATAGGCTTGCGCCATCGGGTAAAGCAGCTCATGCAGCGAGATAGGCTTTTGTTCTTTTAGGCGTTTATCGAAGTCGTCGCGCTCAATGATGCGTGCGACAGTAAACTTTGAAGTAATTGCGAGCAAATCAGCGAAGCCTAATGGACTAAGCCATTCACTATTGCGGCGCAGCTCAGTCTTATCAGGGTCAAGCACTTTGAATGCCTGATCAATGTAGGTTTTGGCGTTAGCCTCTACTTCTTCTAAAGTAAGTGGCGGACGCGTCACGCTACGTCCCGATGGGTCTCCAATCAGCGCAGTGAAATCTCCAATAATCAGTACAACCGTATGCCCACAGTCCTGGAATTGGCGTAACTTGCGCAGAGGAACCGCATGGCCTAGATGTAGGTCAGGTGCAGTAGGGTCAACTCCTAGCTTAATGCGCAGAGGTGTGCCTGTCTTCTGTGAACGCTCAAGTTTACGGCGCAAGTCATCCAGCGGCACTACTTGCTCTGTGCCTGATTGGACTATCTCTAATTGTTCATCTACTGATAACAAAATATACCTTTCATACTGCTCTGGCGGAAATCCAGAGGATAAACGAGTGCCACAAACATCGGAGAACAAGTGCCTTCATGCTAGCTTCAAGGCGCAGATAGGTGTCACAGGTCGCAGAGGACGAGTGGTCTTCACGTCAGCTTCAGAGTGCTCAAGATGTGTGAGATTTGTACTGGTTTTTAAAAATGAAAGCGGAGCACACTTAAGCTACGTGAGCATTTCGTTTTTGAAAATCAGTGCAGAGATCGCGCATCTGGTGTGCTCTATACGCGGGTGACGTACCTACCATCGCGCGTATCAATGCGTAGCACATCACCAATATTTACAAACATGGGCACATTAATAGTTGCACCTGTTTCAAGAGTTGCGGGCTTACCTCCACTGTTTACAGTGTCGCCCTTGAATCCTGGTTCGGTTTCAGTTACCTCTAACTCTACGAACATGGGTGGGTCTACTCCTAAGTAGTCACCATCTGCAGTGAGAACTTCTACTTCATCGTTTTCTTTCAGCCACTGCTTGCCATCGCCCACAAAGTCTGCCGACATTTCGATTTGTTCATAGCTAGAGTTGTCCATTAGATAATAGGTATCCCCATCATTGTAGAGGTACTGCATAGCACGACGTTCTACGCGGACATCGTCGAACTTTTCACCACTGCGGAAGGTATAGTCAACAATACGACCATCTTCTAGATTCTTGAGTTTTGTGCGCACAAACGCGGGGCCCTTGCCAGGCTTTACGTGTTGGAAATCTACAATAATCCAGCGCTTACCATCGTGCTGGATGGCCATTCCCGTCTTAAACTGAGCTGTTGAAACTGGCATGTTAATGTTCCTCTCATGAATTAATAAAATGCTGCTCCATTATACTATCAAGCATCAAGGGCATAGAACCATTAGGGCAATTTACTTAGAGAAAAAATTCAAAGTCTAACTGGATATAGTCCTGCGATTCAAGATTGGGGCATTGTCCTCTAGGCAGAGGATTATTGGGGACGGTAAAACCATGCTTTGTCAGAATGTAGGCAGAAGCTAAGTTGTCTCCGTGTGCTCGTGCAATGATGCGCTGAAAGTCTCGCTTGCGCGCATAATCTATCGCTGCTAGAAGGGTCTCGCTTGCATAGCCTGCTCCCCAGTGAGGACGAGCAAGGATGTAGCCTATTTCAAGCTCTCCAGGCTTGACTAGGGTAAGGCCTGCGCTTCCTATGAGAACACCTTCTTCACGAGATTCGATGAGGAATGGGCCTACTCCGTCGTTTTCCCATTGTTTATCACTTAGACCTATAAAGGCCCGGGTGTCATCAGGTGATTCGTGACACTTCCACCCCATCCATTGAGTTGCCTCTGCATCAGAAGCCCAGCCATTAAAAATGGCTGAAATGTCTGCTGTGGTAGGCCTGCGAAAGAGTAGTCGCTCTGAGTTAAAGTTTTCTTTATTCATGCTGCTTAGCCTAACATAAGCGCGGTAAGCCATAATCTACTTTGAGCAAATTGTGTAGTTTAGCTACAAATTACCTGCCATGAGTCCAGCACAGTCAAAGTATCTCAAATCCACTATGCTTGACATTGACCTTGCGTCAACTTGTATAGTAGGTTCCTGAGGAGGCATGCGATGAAATTGGTGAAAATCAATGAAGCTGTTGAAGTTTTTGGCATTTCAAGTAGAACACTAAGATATTACGAGGAGAAAGGTCTTATCTGGAGCCAGCGCCCCAAGGGCAAGGTGCAAAGATATTATGATGAGACTGCATTAGAACGACTGAAACAAATCCTTGTATTACGCAAGTTGCAAATCCCTATAAAGGATATTGTTGCAATATTTGAAAGTGAAGACATGTCTACCCTAACGCAATCTTTTGTAGACAAGCTTGACTCACTTGATGTTGAAATCGCGGCTCTTGCTGACTTGCGAAAGCTCGTAGATGACTTTCTGGATAAGATGCTCACAAGTGGTGTTTCGAAAATGTCTGCTATTCCCCTGTTATATGAAGAGACCGAAAAGCGCCTTATGACAACAGAGGGAAACAAGGGTGAAGAAGGCAGGGGCAGAGGCGGAGGCGTAGGTACAGATGAAGGCTCAGGTAAAAACGAAGCTATCTCATTCGAGAGGCTTTCTGAAGTAAGTCGTAAGGCCTTAAAGCTACACGACATACGCATTATCCGCTTGCCCTCTGCACGCATGCTCACTTCTCGCTTGAAAACAGGGCAGGTAGAAACTCTGGATTTGGACAAAATGCAGAATCTGTTTGCAGATTATGGCTTCACACCCACCCCCGGATTCCACGACTGCTTTTATCGCAAGGAGCACAACGACGAATGGGTAATGCTGAAAAAGATTCCTGATGACTACGAAAACCAAACCCCCTATGTAGACGAACGGTTTCAGGGCGGACTCTACGCCGTAACCAGCGCTTTTATGGAAGACATGGATGACAGCTTCATTCTCTTAAAGGACTGGGTCGAGCAAGGTGAAGACTTTGAACTTGAGGCTGGTGCCGAAATGATTGAAGAAATTCTACCCTGGGATATCGCCATAGAACTAAAACGCTTCCAGCAAGATTTATATCTTCCTATAAGTTACTGCGGCACCAACAAGGTGATATAGGCAGATGTTGCAGACGCACTCACCGACGGCAAAGTCATACCAGTGAAGCTCTGCGCGCAAGCAAAGACCCATACGTAATACCAGAAAAACATTAGCAAAGCAGCACTACGAAAACGAAGGAGCAAAGAATGGACAGAGCAATCAAGCCTTACGTAGAAGTTAAGGCGCTACTGGGAAGTGCAAGTCCCGCGTGGGAGAAACTTGTCGGACATATTCGCTACCACTATGCCATGGATGAGCTTTGGAAGGAAGGTAAACCGACCCACAAGGGCTACAATGACCTGTTTATTCGGCGCAGTGGAAAGTCCCTCATCATCCTAAGTATTCGCGAAGACCACTTCAAAGCATGTATTGTACTAGGCAAAAATGAGCGCGAAAAATTCGAAGAGCAGCAAGAAGCGTTCAGTGAAGCGGTTCGCAGCGTATACGACGAAGCTCACACTTATCATGATGGCAAGTGGCTTGGCTTTGACATCTACGACGATTCGCTTATTGATGAGCTCATTCGTCTGCTCCACCTTAAGCGTAAACCTAATCGCAAAGTTCTGCCTGAAAGCACAACTGAAGTAGAGTGCGGATGCCTAGACTTGGGGCTATCCCATGAAGACATCACAAGCATTATCGAGGGAGCCTAATCTTCAAGCCAGTTGCCCGATTATCCGAAACCTAAACTACTAACAGTTCCTTGGTTGAGGTGGTGATGTTTTCGTGTCCGTCAGCTGTCACTATTACCATGTCCTCTATGCGTACGCCTAGTTTACCTGGTAGGTAAATGCCTGGTTCGCAGGTTATTACTTCTCCCGCTTTCAGTTTGTCTTCTGAACGTGGTGAGGTATTGGGTAACTCATGGATGTAGAGACCTACTCCGTGACCTGTTCCATGAATGAAATAGTCACCATAACCTGCTTCAGCGATGACCTCACGTCCTGCCGCATCTACTTCTTTAGCTGTTGCACCTTCGTGGTGGGTCGCTAGACTTGCTAGCTGTGCGGCAAGGATAGTTTCGTAGACTTCGCGCTGTTCTTCAGTGGGCAGGACGGGTTCTCCCGCCTCATTGGTGCCACCTATGAATATCGTGCGCGTCATGTCTGAGCAATAGCCTCCGTAGCTAGCTCCGAAGTCTAAGGTTAGCAAGTCGCCTGCCTCTAGGATGCGGTCAGTAGGAACGGCATGTGGCAATGATCCATTGGGGCCGCTTGCCACAATAGGTGGGAATGATGTTCCTTCTGCTCCTAGCTTCTGTATGGTGTATTCCAGTTCTAGGGCAACTTCCTTTTCGGTCATTCCTGCCTTAATGAAGCCACAGAGGTGTGTGAAGGCCTTGTCAGTAATTGCCTGTGCTGCTTTGATGCGCTCTATTTCTGCAGCATCTTTGCTGCTACGAATTTCTTCTACCCAATTCTTTGCAGGGATAACAGTGCCCGGAGTAGCATATTTCTTAGTTGGGTCGGATATGCGATTAACTGCAGCAACAATAGGGCCTAAGTCTGGAGCTGCTGAAGTCTTGATTGTCTCAAAGATGCGATAAGGAGTGCTGTCCTCAAGGGCGATAAGGGTGAAGTCTGCAAGATTCCAGAGTTCGGCTAAATCTTTTGGGATGAGCTTGCCTTTAGGGTCATCGACCTGCCAAAGGGAGCTGTCTACCGCCTGCGTCTGTGCCACTTCAATATAGCGAGCATCTGTTATGAAGCGTGCAGTATCTGCGGTAACCAATACGGCATGCGGGTCGCTATTATCACGAATATAGTCAAAGCCTGTAAGGTATTCAACGTTTACTGATTTCAGCGCAATGAAGGCATCTACGCCTTCTTCTGTCATGCGCTTACGTAGCTTACTTAGTCTGCTGTTAATGTCGAAATGGCTCACGATGTGGTCTCCTTTTTGCTTAAGTCAAGAACGAAGGTGTAATCTAGGGCATCGATGTAGGATTGTAGGCCTTTGCCCTGAAAATGTGCTGTGCAGACTTCACGCACCACATTGCTTTTGCGGAAGTCTTCTCGCTGGTCAGGATTACTCAGATGTACTTCTATTACAGGGATTGTGATTGCTGCTATGGCATCACGCAATGCGTAGGAGTAATGAGTAAATGCTGCTGGATTGAAGATGATGACGTCGTGTGTGTCACGTACTTCATGAAGCTTATCGACTAGTGTCCCCTCATGATTCGATTGGAAGAAGTCTAGCTGAATGGTGACCCCTGCGTAACCTGTCGGTTGCACAGCTGGCGTAACCTGTTCTGCATGCTTTGCAAGTTCTGCGTTAATCTGCTCCAATGTCAGTGTGCCGTAGATTTCTGGCTCTCTTTCACCAAGCAGGTTAAGATTGGGGCCATTTAAGACAAGGATTCTCATTGGCTGTCCTCTTCATGCGCCTGCAATGCTGGTTCTGCTCCTGTCATCCCTTCAGCATTATCAGAGTGCTCTAGGCGCTCAGAATCAAGGAGCGACACAGAGTCTGAACATCTAGTGTGTTCTGATAGCCAGGCTCGCAGATGATCGTACAATATCTCACGAGGAACGGTGACAATCTCTGGGTTACCTGGGTTTGCCATTAGAATGAAGCGCAGTTCACTGTTTTCAATTTTTTTATCGCGATAGAACACTTCAGTAATGTTGGCTAAATCATCGCCCATAATTGCTGGGTCTAATGCTGGCAGATTAAGTGCGTCCAGTAATGCATCTTGGCGTAGGACGAAACTTGCGTCTGCTTCTACTAATTGCATTGCCATGCGCGCCTCAAAGCGCATCCCTTGCGCTACAGCTATACCATGTGGGATTGGCGAACCTAGGGCAGCCTCACCAGATGGGTCACTAGAAGTTTGATTGGATTCTTCTGGCTGCCTGTGTTCTGACTGGTCAGACTCCGCCTGTTCTGTCTGTTGTGCTTGCTGGTCGTAGAAACGCTGTGCTGTTACTGTTTCTATTACGTGGCCTAGAGTATGACCATAGTTCAGCGATAGGCGTGCGGAGGGCACATTATCCTCGTGAGGATCGCTTGCTACCACGGAAGCTTTGAAGCTAATACAGCGGGCAATAAGTTCACGCAAGATGGCAGGGTCGCGCTGCAAGAGAAGCTCTGTGTTGGCCTCCACCCAAGCTGTAAATTCTTCACCTGCTAGTAGGGCAGTTTTTGCCGCCTCTGCCAGCCCGCAAACGTAGTCTTCTTCTGGTAGCTGTTGCAGGTAGGCGGGGTCGCTAACTATCGCCAAGGGATGTTTGTACATGCCTATTTGGTTTTTGCCCGTGGGTAGATTAACGGCAGTTTTACCTCCGACTGCTGCGTCTACCAGTCCGACCAGCGTTGTTGAGATGTGTGCCAAATGCATACCGCGCTTATAGATGCCAGCTACAAAGCCTGCAAGGTCACTCATAATCCCCCCGCCCACTGAACAGAGAACAGTGTTACGGTTAGCCCCCAGTGTTGCCAGTGCTTCGCAAAGCTGCTCCACTACAGCGAGAGTTTTTGCTTGCTCACCTGCTGGTACGGTTAAGGCGTCAATCTCCCAGCCTGCTGTAATGAACTGGGTTTCAATGTCTATGCCAAAGAGTTCTGCTGTGTTCTCGTCGCAGAGTATAATCACACGCTTTGGGTCGTTGAGCCGCAGCGACTGACGCTCTGCTGTCTGTTGTCCTATGAGTGTTTCCATGTAACGCGCCAGCAGTTGCGCAGGTTTTGCCATAAGAAATACAGGGTAAGCTGCTACGCCCAAGTTAAGGTCTAAACGTAGACCATCTGCAAAGTCTTGACGGGTTACTGCAGGAACAAGTGCGACTTCGCTTTGCGTGGCAGGGTTTGCCACCTCTGCATCGGAGGATGTACCCTTGGCCTTTGCTGTCTTTTTTTCATTATTAGGCGAGGATGTCTGCATATCCGGCTTCCTTTAGTCTAAGTACGGCGTAGTCAGCTACTTCGCTGATGTCGCGCTTATCGGTGTTGATGCTGATATCGGCAGCTGCCTCGTAAAGGGCAAGTCGCGATTGAGCTAGTGCATATATCGCATCTGTGCCGCCCGCCTGCATTAATAGAGGGCGTGTTGACCAGTCATCTATACGAGTAAGCGCCTGCTCTGGCTGAACTGCTAAATAAATGACCACTGCATGAGCATGCAATAGCGCTAAACTTTTTGGATTGGTCACTATTCCTCCACCACAGGCTATGATGGTGGAGTCCGACCGATTGAGCGCGTCGCTTAGAGCATCCAGTTCCAGTTGGCGAAAGTGACTTTCACCGTTTTGTTGGAATATTTCCGCAATGCTTTTGCCTGCCTGTTCCTCTATGTAGTCGTCAAGGTCAACACAGCTGCGTCCGTATCGTGTCGCCAATTCGTCTGCAACACAGGACTTACCTGCCCCCATAAAGCCAATGAGCGCAATATGTCGCTTTTGCTTGGTTGTTGCGGAATCAGTCACGCCATTTCCTGTCTGGTCTACGCGGCTTACTTGTATGCAGGCTTCAGCCCTACTTCGCCTATTGCAAGGCAATGTCTATGATACTACGAAGGAGCGCAGAATCTGCTTCTATCCCCCAGAATTGCATCCCGCAAATTGCTTGCTCAATAAGCATGCTGCGTCCATCAGCTGCAGGGATGCCGACCTTATGAGCTGCTGCCACAAGAGGGGTTGTTCCCTCTTTTCGGTAGACGGCATCGTAAACTGCAGGAGCTGCAGAAAGCAGCCATTCCTCTGGAACGGGCATGTGGTCATCGCTCATACCCAACGGAGTCGTGTTTACCAGCAAATCAAAGCATGAGCAAGATTGAAGAAGTGCCTTGTAGTCAAGCGCTTGCACTGGAATTGCTGGCGGACTACTGGCAGAATCTTCCCCCAAATTGAGCTGACTAACCCGTACAAAGCTGGCATCCACGATGCCCCACTCCTCTGCCGTGCGCTGAGGATTGCGCGAAACAAGGGCGATTCGTGCAGCCCCGCCCTGGAGGAGTGCATCCACAATTGCCCGCGATGCTCCCCCGCTACCGCAGACCGCAGCAGTGATGCCAGCGAAGCTAATGCCTAGCTCTTGGCTCGCTGCCTGTGCAAAGCCTTGTGCGTCGGTATTGTCACCAGTCAGACTGCCGTCAGCTTCACGACGGATATAGTTCACGGCTCCTGTGCGTCGTGCTGTTGGGGTCAAGGTATCGCAGGCAAGCTGTGCTTGCAGCTTGTAGGGAATCGTGACGCAAAGACCTTGATAGACACCGTCACGCAGCCTGTCAATGAGTTGCTCGAAACCTGCAACATCCTTTGGGTCACAGGCGTTCAGTTCACGTGGTAAACCTAGTTCCCGATAAACTGCATTATGCAGCCTAGGAGAAAGGCTCTGTGCTATAGGTGTTCCAACAATAAGATATTTCTGGAGAGCACTCATTGGACGCAGTAAGCAGTTTCTACTTGAATTTTGTAGTGCTGGAGTCTGTTTGGCGACCACGCATTACGAATCTTTCTACATTGCGCAGTAGCAGGGTGTGCTTTAGGTCGTGTGCTGCCAACGGCTTCACCATTATGCAAGGAATACCTAGAATTGCTGAGCCTAAGACGTCGGTAAATAACTGGTCACCAATCATGATAGTTTCTTTGCGCTTGCCTCCTACGCGCTTCATTGCAACAAAGAAAGCTGGAGGCAATGGCTTTACTGCCTTTGACACTAGCTTCATGTTTAGTTCAGCTGCTGCAGTATGGACGCGCTCGTGCCAATTGTTGGACAACAGACAAACCTTTAGGTCAGCGTCATAGAGCGACTTTACCCATGCCATGATTTCTGGAGTAAATTCGCTGGTATCGCGCGGCAACAAAGTATTATCAAGGTCTATGAGTACGCAAATCTTGCCTTGTGCCTTTATCCACTCAGGATCGATGTCAAGTACTGAATCTATGTAGTGTTTAGGAAAAGCCATGTTGTTGTTTAATATCTTTCTGTTCAGAAGGCGTGGAAAGAAAGTTACTTACTCTCCAAATACCTCACGCGATATCCGGCGAGCGGCCTCAAAGTCTGCTGTATTACTGGCAAAGGTTTGCGAGCCATCTTCACCCGTCAATACAAAGTAAATGTAATCTGTGTCTGCGGGATGTAGGGCTGCGTCCAGTGCCTGTCTACCTGGATTAGAAATAGGTCCTGGGGGCAAGCCCTCATTCAGGTAGGTATTGTAGGGACTCGGCACCTCAGTCTCTGCATAGGTCAAACGCAGGCGTTGCCTATCTTCACCCGGCATCAAGAACTGCACCGTAGAGCAAAACTGCAGCCTACGATTAATCGCCAGGCGATTATAGATTACAGACGAGACTAAAGGGCGCTCTCTCTCTAGAGATGACTCCATTTCTACTAAAGAGGCTATAACTACTAATTCTTCTGGTGTCATATCAGTCGCGGACCCCGTGGGATCCCCAAGTCCACTCCACACATATTCAAAGCGTTGCAGCATTTGAGTGATCACATCATGTATCGTTGCATCTTCGAAGAATTCATAGCTATCGGGAAACAGATAGCCCTCTAGGGAATCATCGAAGGCGCCAATCAGGAAGGGAAAGTCCCCCGCGAACTCTGGTGCCCCATATTTGGCAACCTGGATGAACTCTTCTGCAGTAAAGTTCATGTCTTCCTCTAAGATAAGCGCCATGCGGTCAATCGAGCGTCCTTCAGGAACAGTCACATGCACAACATCTCTACGTGGCGGGCCTTCCTGCAGCATAGCAATGATGTCATTGTGGCCCATGCCTGCATACATGATATAGAGGCCCGCAAGTAACGTATCGTCGGCACCTGCCAGACGTACTTGAGCGCGGAAGGTCAATGCACTGCTGACCACACCCTCTTCTTCTAGTAGGTCAGCAATGGCGGCAACAGGGGTACCCTGCTCGATATAAATGGGAATCTCTTCTCCAGTAGCCACCTGATTGGCGTCAATAGTCTGCGTAGTATCTCTAATCAAAACCCAGTACCCTACACCAACGCCCATCATCATCACTACAATCAATACCGACAGGGCAACTATGCCATAGGGAAACTTTTTCTGTCTGCTTCTTCTACCAGCCATACGGAGAATGCTCCAATCTAAAACGTTTACAACTATCCAATTGTATCAAGATATGTCTGCAAGAAAGCTGCTGCTGCATGACTGTCAAGTTTGCCGCGCATATCTCTCTCTGAAAGGCCCATGCTGTGCCC
Organism: Coriobacteriia bacterium; assembly: GCA_009785705.1. Classification (GTDB taxonomy): domain Bacteria; phylum Actinomycetota; class Coriobacteriia; order WRKU01; family WQUG01; genus WRBW01. The sequence continues at coordinate 2,029 of WQVS01000023.1, read as the reverse complement.
TGAATCTTTTGCCCTACTGCTAGACTGGCGCTCATCGAAAAATACGATGGGGAGTGCATCCAGGCCTGCCAGCATTTTTGTAGCTAAACTGCGTGTCCTGCGTGCTTGTTGACCTTCACTTTCGTCCGCAAGTAAAGGCAGACCTACCACTAGGGCGCCTACCTCATAGTCCTCAATCAGAACCTTGAGTTCTTTATTATTGCTACAAAGCTGCGTCGTGCTAAGCACCTGCAAAGGTGTCGCCTGTTGCCTTTTGACATCTGACAGGGCAAGACCTGTTCGCGCTTCACCGATGTCTAGGGCAAGGATGCGCAAAGGGGAACTGGATTCTGATGGTACCGGACTATTCAAAGCGTCTACGAACCTCTTCGAGGACTTCTTTTAGACGTTCTGGTGTTGAAGGGTCAGCACCACCCTGTGCCATGGAAGGCTTTCCTCCGCCACGCCCTTCAAAGGCTACGGCAATCTGCTTTACCTGATCGCCTGCATGGAAGCCTAAGTCTACAGCTTTGTCGTTTGAAGCTGCTAGATAGATAGTTTTTTCGCTTTCCTTATCGGAAGTTAGTAGGATAGCTGCATCTGCTCCTGCCTGACGAAGCCTATCCCAAAATTTGCGCAGATCAGCGGTGAGAATGTCCTCTGGGCTGCTTATTACTAGCTTATAGCTGCCATTGTCGCCGGCTATTTCCAGGGCTTCCTTTAGCAGTGCATCTGCGTCAGCTGCACCACTGGCTGCTGCTTGCTTTAATTGAGCTTTGAGTTTCTTCTGATTTTCCAGCAAGTTAGTGACTTTTTGATTGATGTCTGCAGGCTTGCACTTTAGTTGTGCAGCGGCTGCATTTAGTAGGTCTTGTACCGTTCTAGTCAGCTCATAGGCCTTGATACTGGTTACTGCCTCGATGCGGCGCATGTTTGCACCGACACTTTCTTCTGAGGTGATTTTAAAGATTCCTATTTCTGAACTACGCCCGACATGGATTCCTCCACAAAGCTCTTTGCTGGTGTCTCCGATTTCTAAGACGCGAACGTATTCGTCGTACTTTTCACCAAAGAGCGCTGTTACGCCTAGTTCTTGTGCCTCGCTAAGAGTCGTTGTATAGGCGCGTACAGGTAGGTTTGCTGCGATTTTCTCATTGATGAGTTCTTCGACCTGTGTTAGCTGATCTTGTGTCAGGCGCTCAAAGTGAGTGAAGTCAAAACGTAGGCGCTGGTCAGATACCAGACTGCCTGCCTGTGTGACGTGTGCTCCCACAATCTGACGTAGCGCCCAGTGCAGTAGATGCGTTGCTGTGTGGTTCCTGCGAATAAGGTTACGGCGGTCTACATTGACGCTTGTTTCAGCTTTATCGTTAGGGGCAACTGCCCCCTTAGTCATGACACCCTTATGCAGAATGAGTCCGTCCTTAATTTGCGTGTCTTCGACAGTGAATAGAGCATCGTTTGTTGCTATGCTGTCTGCTGCATTGGCCGTTGTTCCAGCTGCAAAAATGGCAATGGTACCTGTATCCCCTATTTGTCCACCCTGCTCTGCATAGAAGGATGTATGGTCAAGAATCATCTCACCGCGCTGGCCTTCTTCTAGGCTTTCGACGCGCTTGCCTTCTGCGTCAATGAGAGCAAGAACAGAGGCCTCAAAGCTGTGGTTGTTATAGCCCTCAAAGTATGTTGTTCCGAATTCGTTCAGAATATCTGTGTAGACGCCGCCATAGCTAGACCAGCTGACATCTTGCACCTTGGAACGGGCACGCTCCTTCTGTTCAAGCATACAGCGCTCGAAGTCTTCTCTGTCAACACTGTAGCCGCGTTCAGCTGCGATTTCTACAGTCAAATCTACGGGGAAGCCATAGGTGTCATGCAGCTTAAAGGCTGTTTCGCCATTAAGCTGACCATTGGAAGGCAGGTCATCTAAGGCATCATCTAAGTAACTAAGTCCTGTGCTTAGAGTCTGCAAAAAGCGCTCTTCTTCGGCAGTCACAATACCAGAGATTAGCTCACGATGAGTAGTAAGTTCGCGGTAATGGTCACCCAT
>WQVS01000022.1 GCA_009785705.1 Coriobacteriia bacterium | reverse complement strand
TAGCCAGCGAGCAAAGGCTTCAGACTGTTCATCATAAGCGATAATGCATTTGTCGCGTCCTTCGCGAAGGCTTTGGAAGATGGAGTCTGCCAGTAGCTTTGCAGGACAGGGCTTACCCGATAAGCAAAGGAATTGCATATCTTGGGCAGCTTCGATTGTGGCCTTTGGGTCTATTCCTGCAAGAACTGCAGGGGCTAAGCCAAAAGCAGTTAAAACAGAAAATCTGCCTCCGACATTAGAAGGCGTATTAATGATGCCACGCCAACCCTGAGCATTTGCACGCCTTGTTAGCGGGGTATTTTCATCGCTGATTGCAATAAAGTGTGCCGCGGCCGCCCTGTCAGAACCCAGAGTCAGGCTCATGTATTTAAAAAATATTTGTCCCAAGCAAAGAGGTTCAATGGTTCCTCCTGACTTGCTGGAAACAATAACAAGTCCAGCGGCAGCATCGAAATCTCCTAGAATTGCTTTGACGCTATTGGGTTCAGTGGTGTCAACTATGCGTACTCTTACTCCCGAATCAAGAAGCTCTTGTTTGTTTAGATTTAAAAAGATGCGTGCTCCTAGTGCACTGCCACCCATTCCTAGTACAACAATGTCGCGAATGGGATATTCCTCTAAAATCTCCTCACGTAAACGCTGCAAATTGCTAACAAGTAAAGGCGCATTAGTGGCAGAGCGCTTCCATCCCGTCATGACTGGAACAGGGGGAGTTGATAAAGGACGTGCAGTAGTTCTGTGCAAAGATGGATGTAGTGCCTGCCGAGGTGTATGAGAATGTGCAGGTGTCTGTGGTGGAAACTGTTTTGGCGTTATTACAGGGGCATTCATGATAAATATTACTTCCTATCTCTAAGCTGCACTATCTGCTACCTTTTATTTAGCAGATGCGTGGCAGCTGTTCTCCCACCAAGGTGTCCATTACACGCGTTGCTCCAAAAGCGTTGCGAATCTGCACATTGAAGCCTCCTTGGATGGAGGAACCGTCCTCACATATACCTTCTTTAAAAAGAGATTCAACCCTACCTATAATAGCAGCATCTTTTCCATAAGGACTTGCTTTCATGGCATCTAATGCTGCCGTTGCTTGCTCGTCAGGAACAATTGCAACAATCTTACCCTCATTTGCCACTTGAAAAACATCATAACCAAGCATTTCGCAGGCTCCCTGTACACTAGACTTTACAGGCACAGTGCGCTCTTCAATCGTCATGTGCACCTTAGCCGCATCAGCTAGCTCGTTAAGTGTTGAGGCAAGACCTCCCCGTGTAGGGTCCCTGAAGCAGCGTGTGTCGGGGGCGGCGGCAAGCACAGCAGCCATCATATGATTAAGCGGTGCTGCATCACTGGCAATATCTGCCGCAAAAGATAGTTCCTCTCGTTGAGACATGATACACATGCCATGGTCTCCTAGGCTGCCTGAAAGCACTATGGCATCGCCTGGCTGAATTGTGGCTGCGCGCAGAGGAATCTTTCCTGAAGGTATAAGCCCTAGGCCTGTTGTGTTAATGAAAATGCCATCAGCTTGTCCTTTGCCAACCACTTTGGTATCGCCCGTAACGATGTTGACCTTAGCCTCTTTTGCAGTATCTGCCATTGACTGCACAATGCGCATTAAGTCCTCTAGCGGAAAGCCCTCTTCAAGAATAAAGCTAACAGAGATACAGAGGGGGCGTGAACCCGAAGTAGCAACGTCATTAACCGTACCGCAAACAGCGATTCGTCCGATGTCTCCACCAGGAAAGAATAGAGGCTGAATTACGTAGCTGTCAGTCGAAAAAGATACCTGAGTGTCTGCTTCGTTAGCTCCACTTCCCACAAGGGTGATACTCGCAGCATCTTCTAGTTGAACATCGCCAAAGGCTTGTACAAATACATCCTGTATAAGTTTTTGCATCATAGATCCACCAGATCCATGCGCCAATTGAACGCTTGCTTGCTTTGTTGCTTGCGAGTCTGCTGTAGTCACTGATTTATCCTGATTCAATCTGGGTGCTATGGGAGACCTAGTCACTGTTTGCATTATTGTTAGTTGTGCCGTAATAGCGATACCAAGCAGCGCAACTACCTTCACTTGAAACCATGCAAGGACCAAGGGGATTTTCTGGAGTACAGGCGCGTCCAAAGAGGCGACAATCATGAGGAGAAATAATGCCCCGCAAAATGTCTCCACACTGACAGCCTTTGGGTTCGCGTGTTGGGGGCGGCTGTATGTTAAAGCGTAGTGCCGCATTATACTTTGCGTAGGCCTTGCGCAAAGTAAGCCCCGTATCAGGGATCTCTCCGAGACCTCTCCAGGTGGCATCACTGGGCTCAAATACCTCTTCTATTGCGGCTAAGGCAGTGGGATTGCCTTCTGTTCGTACTGCGCGCGTATAGGCCAAGTCAACACGAGCCTCGTCACTGCCTGTCTGTAACTGTTCTATCTTTTGGCCCAAGAGCATTGCTACACCTTGCAATATGTCAACAGGTTCAAAACCTGCAATAACGCTGGGTACTTTGAAATCGCGCGCTAAGAATTGGTAGGGCTCTAAGCCAATGATGGTAGACACATGTCCTGGCAAGATAAAGCCAGCCACTTGAACCTCTGCATCATCTGCTAGGGCACGCAATGCTTTCGGTACGGTTTTGTGTATTGCATAAACACTGAAATTGTCTAAGTTCATTGCCTCTGCACGTTTAATTGTTGCTGCGATAAGGGGAGCAGTGGTTTCAAAGCCAACGCCAACAAAAACAATCTGGCGCTGTGGTTCATTTTCCGCCAAGGTCAGGGCATCAAGAGGGGAGTAGACAATGCGCACATCATGACCCTTTGCCTTGACTTCCGATAATGACTCGTAGCTGCCAGGGACCTTCATCATATCCCCAAAAGTTGCCGTAATAACATCAGGCTGCTTTGCAAGTTCAATGGCAAAATCAAGATCGTGATTCGCTGTTACACATACGGGGCAACCAGGACCAGAGATTAGCTGTAATGAATCGGGTAGTACCGCACGCAGTCCCCACTTAGCGATTGCCATAGTGTGGGTTCCGCAGACTTCCATAATTTTTAGGGGAGCCTTCTCATTGGATTTTGATTGTAGCCTTTCGAATGCTTCTGCAGCTGCGGCGATTTTGTCAATAAGAATGCGCGCAAGTTCAGGGTCGCGCCACTGTTCTGCAGATTCTAGGGGGATAGTCTTAGCTTCGCTGGTGAGGCTATCGTAACTCATAGTTTTATAGTCCTAAAGCATTTCTTCGTCGCGAACAGCTTCGGTTGCACTAGTGTCATCTATAGCGCCATCTACTGCATTCTCTGTGTCTTTGGGCTTATAGGCACCAGAGGCAATAGCCATTGCTCTGGACGCCTCCATACCGCCACTCATTGTTCCCTCAAAAGGAACAGGAGCAGCACCCGTTACGGTTCCTCCATCATCAGAGAACTGAACAGAATGGATAAGTTCAATAGTCTCGGCAGCAAATTGCTCATCAACAACGTCAATTGCAAAGCCTGCATGCATCAATACCCAGTCATCAATGTCGGCACTCGGTACCAAATCTAAAGATATTGTTCGGGTGACCCCCATTACGTCAACTACCGCTAAATTAGCACCTGTTTTTTCTTTAATTCGAGCCGGAACTGCCAAACACATATCCAACCTCTCATTCGGGATAAAAAGCATTATTGAATAAAAATATTAGCTCTACAATACTAGCATGTTACAGACAGTTTATCAGTCAACAACAGGGAACGCATGAGTGATAAAATAGACAGCTTACAGCACTTACTTTAGAAGGAGTAATACTACATGTTTGAACGCTTTACTGAACCTGCAAAGCGAGCCATTGCGGCATCTCAAGAAGAAGCGCGCGCACTAGGACAAAATTATGTCGGTACAGAACATTTACTACTGGGACTCATCAGTGATTCAGGTGTGGTGGTAGATGCACTGCACGAATTAGAGGTTACTCCAGAAGATGTGCGCATCATGGTTGAACGCATGGTGGAAACCAGTGATGATGCACCTGCAGAAAATTTAACCTTTTCTACCTACGCCCGTCGTGTTTTAGAGCACTCCATGCGAGAAGCAGTTCGTTTTGGACACAATTATGTTGGTCCAGAACATCTGCTGCTAGGTATTATTGATGAAACAGAAGGAGCAGCAGCTCAGGCTCTAACAAGTTTAGGATTAGACTTAGAGCGCGTACGCGCCACTATGGTGCAGTTGCTTTCCACGGCATATGTTGGCGCAGAGGCTGGCATGGGCGCACGCTCAATGTCTTTACTTGACGAATTTGGACGTAACTTAACTCGTGAAGCTATGGACGGTGTTCTTGACCCTATCATTGGTCGAAAGCGTGAAATTGATAGAGTAGTTCAAATCCTTTCGCGCCGCATGAAGAATAACCCTGTTCTTATAGGTGAGCCAGGTGTGGGTAAGACCGCTATTGTTGAGGGCTTGGCTCAACTGATTGCTGCAGACCTTGTTCCAGAGACATTGAGAGCAAAGCAGGTTTACTCATTAGATATTTCTGGCATGGTTGCTGGCTCGAAATATCGTGGCGAATTTGAAGAGCGCATGAAGCGCGTCATTGATGAGATTCGTAAGCGTGGAGACGTTATTGTTTTCATTGATGAGATTCATATGCTTGTCGGCAGTGGTTCTGCGGAAGGGTCAATTGATGGTGCAAATATACTAAAGCCATCATTGGCACGTGGTGAATTTCAAACTATTGGGGCAACTACTACTGAAGAATATCGCAAATACATCGAAAAAGATTCTGCGCTCGAGCGTCGTTTTCAGCAAGTGCAGGTCAATGAGCCTAGCAATGCAGAAACTTTAAGAATTTTGCAGGGCATAATTGATAGTTATGAATCTTTCCACGTTGTGCGCTATACCGACGAGGCCCTTGCAAGCGCCGTTACCCTGTCAGATAGGTATATCTCTGACCGCTTCATGCCTGATAAAGCAGTTGATTTGATTGATGAGGCCGGGGCTAAGATGCGTATTACGCGTGCAACGGTTAGCCCAGAGATTCGTGACCTAGATAAAAAAATCAAAGAATATGACGCTGATAAAGAAGCAGCCATTATTGCAGGAGAGTACGAAAAGGCAAGCAAATTGCGCGATAAGGAGAACAAACTTATTGCAAAGCGTAAAGAATTGATTGCTGTCTGGAAAAAGGCTGACACAGAAAACCCGGCAGAGATTACTCCTGCTGAAATCGCAGAAGTTCTTAGTGTGTGGACAGGTATTCCTGTAACAGAGCTTACCTCAGAAGAATCAAAACGCCTCATGAATATTGAAGCAGAGATGCATAAGCGCATCATTGGTCAAAACAAGGCAATAGATGTAGTTTCGCGTGCGATTCGCAGAAGTCGCGCAGGACTAAAGGATCCGCGTCGTCCTGGCGGTAGCTTTATTTTCCTGGGGCCTTCTGGTGTAGGCAAGACAGAAACTGCTAAGGCCTTGGCAGAGGTAGTTTTTGGTAGTGAGTCGGCACTCATTTCACTTGACATGAGCGAGTTTATGGAAAAGCACAGCGTATCCCGCTTGGTAGGTTCCCCTCCAGGCTATATTGGCTACGATGAGGGTGGTCAGCTAACGGAGCGTGTGCGCCGTAGACCTTACAGCGTCATTCTTTTTGATGAAATTGAAAAGGCACATCCTGATGTCTTTAACATTTTGCTGCAAATACTAGAAGAAGGCCGTCTAACTGACAGCCAGGGACGCAGAGTTGACTTCCGCAATACGGTTCTCATTATGACGAGCAATGTAGGTGCACGTGACATTACTAAGGGCGTTAGCCTAGGTTTTGGCGTTCAGCGTGATAGCTTTTCCAGTGACCATCTTCGTGAAAAGATTACTACAGAACTTAAAGATCTTTTCCGTCCAGAATTCCTTAATCGCTTAGATGAAATTGTTATTTTTGATGCCTTAACTCAGGATCAAATTGAAGACATTAGCGGCATTATGTTACGTACAACACAAGAACAGCTGGCACTGCAGGGATTATCCTTGCGTTTGACAGATGATGCGCGCAAGTTCTTGGCAGAAAAGGGTTACGATCAGGGTTCAGGAGCACGTCCCTTACGCAGAGCCATTCAGCGCTACATAGATGACGTGTTGTCCGAAGAACTCCTAGAGGGCAGATGGAAAAGTGGCGATGTTATTGAGGCGCATCTAGATGAAAATTCAAAGACCAAGAAAAAGACATCAAAGAATAATTCTGCACGCCTAGAAGATGATTTCGAAAATGGTGCACGCCTAAGATTCGAAAAAGTCAAAGGTGAAAAGAGCGATGTGAGTGCTTTTTCAGATATCATCAACGAATCTATAGAGGCAGGCTTTACCCCCCGCAGCACCAGGAGGCCAAGTAGAAAATCTGCTGGAAGTGGAAGTTCAGGAGCAGGAGCTTAAATTTGTCAAATAGGGCAGCACAGATTACACCAAAGGCCACAGGAATTGTCGCGGCAGGTGGTCAGGGAACACGCCTTGGCATAGCGGGTGGTAAACAACTGCTGGAACTTGCTGATAAGCCTATAGTGGCCTGGTCAATAGACGCCCTTGCAAGTGCTGAGCTAATCCAAGATATTGTAGTGGTCTGTGATCCGGATAGGGTAGGCGAATATGCTCAGGTCATTACTGCTAAGGTGAGTACAAAAAAGCCTCTTAATTTCGTTGCTGGCGGTGAGACACGTGAGGAATCTGTCATGGCGGGATTGTTGTCGGTGGATAAGGCCGCAGACATTGTTGCTATTCATGATGGTGCACGCCCTCTACTTGAAGGGCGCCATGTAGACTCTGCTATTCAAGCACTTATAGAGAAGGACGGTTTAGATGGTGTTGTTCTGGGCAACCCTGCAGTTGACACCCTAAAGCGCGTTAAAGGTGACCTTATCTTGGATACTCCAGACAGAGATCAGTATTGGCATGCACAGACTCCGCAGATTTTTTGGAAGAAGCAATTGTTTGCTGCTTATAAACAGGCAAGAGAAGAAGGCTATCAGGGTACAGATGATGCCTCTTATTGTGAGAATTCAGGTGGCAAAGTAGGTATGGTTTTAGGATCACGTAATAACCTGAAGATTACGACTACAGAAGATATTGACTTTGCAGAATCGTTGTTAACTAAGACGGGAGAGTCACCTTCATGATTAAAGGACTACGTATTGGAACAGGATATGACGTTCATGCCTTTGCTCCTGACAGAGACCTTATCTTGGGTGGAGTAATCGTTCCTTATGATTTGGGTCTTGATGGACATTCTGACGCTGATGTTTTAGCACACGCCTTGACAGATGCCTTATTGGGAGCAGCACGCATTGAGGGCGCGCAAGATATAGGGCAATTGTTTCCTGATACAGACATGCAATTTAAGAATGCAGATTCAATCGAACTGCTGCGCGTGGCGACGCAGCGTGTTATAGATGCTGGTTATCAAATTGTGGATGCTGACTGCATTCTTGTAGCGCAGGCTCCAAAGCTTTCACCTTATCGTGAAAAAATGCGTGAAAATTTAGCAGATGCCCTATCGGTAGATGTTAGCATGATAGGACTAAAGGCAACCACCACAGAAGGATTAGGTTTTGCGGGACGAAAAGAGGGCATAGCAGCCCATGCTACAGTCCTGCTTTGCATGAGCTAGACTTGTGAAAGAGGTAGATTATGTTTAGAACATTGCGTGATAGTGTTGAGGTAATTCAGACAAACGATCCTGCGGCAACAAGTGTTTTAAATGCCCTGGTTAACTATCCAGGTTTACATGCGATAGTCTTACATCGTATTCATCACTGGCTATATAAAAAGCGATTGACTTTCTTTGCGCGCATGGGTTCACAATGTGCCCGCTTCTTTACGGGCATTGAAATACATCCAGGAGCAGAAATTGGAAGACGCTTTTTTATTGACCATGGTATGGGAGTTGTAATTGGTGAGACTACCATTATTGGTGACGATGTCACTCTTTACCAGGGAGTTACCTTGGGGGGGACAGGAAAGGAGACAGGCAAGCGTCATCCTACCTTGGGGAATGGTGTAGTTGTTGGTGTAAACGCATCAGTTCTCGGGGCCATCGAATTGGGCAATAACTCAAAAGTTGGTGGTGGGGCAGTTGTCGTAAGAGACGTTCCTGATGATGCTACCGTTGTTGGTATTCCTGCAAAAATTGTAGGTGAAAAGGCTGAAAAATCTGAGAAGCAATCACCAGACTGTAAGTTACCAAAAGAGATTTTACCTGACCCTCTGAAGGACACCATTGACCAGTTGCTAAAGCGTGTTGAAGAGCTTGAAAGTAAAATTAAGGTATAGTGTTTGCACTTTTACTGGGTAAAATTTCGATATAATGGTTAGCAAGTTTGGCCAAAGCTGATAGGGGATTTCCATGAATGCGGCGAAATCAAAACAGGAAATAGGCTTTTTAATGTTGTTTGCACATAGATCTGCAGTACCTGCAGTGGCTCTTTGTGTGCTTATTGCTGTGAGTCTTATCATGGCTTTTGCCTTGCTCCTGCCGTCTGCTTATGCAGCATTTCCTGAAGCAAAGCTTCAGACTCTTCATGCAGAAATCGGTCATGAAAAAAGTGCCCTAAAAAGAGGAACACTCAATGATAGTGTTGATGCAAGTTCTACTGCTGTGCCTTATACTCTTTTTGCAGATAATTTTGTTTTGCACATTGATGATTTCTTTGATGCAGATGTACCTGTCTTGGCAAATGCCGTAGTGCATGATGAAGAAGGTCCATCGGATAAGTTTATTCCCGTCGTTAAGGAGAGTGGCTTACGTCGCGCTATTGGTTCTTATGAGGTGACCTTGACAGTTGAAGCTACCTTAACGGCTGAAGGTGACGACCCTTTAAAAGCAAGTGATCTTTTGGCAGAAGATAGTGACGATGATTATAGTGATGAGACAAGCACATATCCTACTGTAACAATCAATGTTTTTGTTGTTGACGACAATACTACTGTCGAAGATGGGATCGTTTTTTACGCTCATAATTTTAGAATGCTTTTTTCTGACAAAACAACTCTTTGCGCACAATCAGTGATGGATAAAGCTTATGCGCGTGCCTACCATATAGAGTCTGGAATCGCTTTAACCGATGAGATTAACGTAGATGAACAGGAATTAGCAGACTTTATTGAGTGCCAGACAGCTAATGGCTGTACTTTGTCTCTCAGCGTGCCTGCAACGCCCGCTGTTTCTGCTCGACAATCCTATCAGGATACCAAAGACCTCGAAGAGGCTGTGAATCTTGAAGTGTCCCCTGGAATTGCTGAATTGCCAGAACAAGTAATGACTACTATTAGCATAAATGTACTTGATGATAGGCCCCCGGTTGTTCAGGTTCCAAATATGCCTGTTTTGCCTACTCCACCACCTAGCTCTCCTAATCCGTCAACACCCTCTCCTGCTTTAGGAAGCGATGTTGATGCTGCCAGCAATAATGCAGGCAATAGTAATGTGGGCACAGTGTTGCAGGCTCCCACCTTGAATCGAGTGCCAGCGAGCACTTTGACTACACCTGTCGTAAGTGCCTCAACAACAGTTACGGCAAGTAATGAGTCATCACCTACGGCAAGCAGCGACGAGTCGACCTCTGTCGCAAGTGCATCCGAAGATGATGTGCTTCCTGCGACTGCGGCCATTACGGCAGAACCTGACGGGTCTGGTATTGCTCCGCCCCCTATTGCTGCTCCAACGCAAGAACCACTTGTTGTTGAGGGTGAGGGAAGTAGTGGAATCAATCTTCTCTTGATTGCTGGCATTGTAGTGGTAGTAGTCTTGCTGGGATTGGGAAGCTTCTTGTTGTACCAGCACTTTAATAAAGACGAAAACAAAGAGCTTGTTGCCTCAGTGGTATGAGTGAGTTGCGACCTTTAGATATTGAGGTATTAATAAGTGACGTTCTAGCCTCAAATCCCAATGTGAACGTTGAGGCAATTCGAAAAGCCTATGATTTTGCTGACAAGGCTCACGGCGGTCAAGTGCGCAAGTCAGGTGAACCTTTCATCAATCATCCCCTGGAAGTCGCAGACATTTTGTCGGGGCTTAACATGGATTCGGCAACTATTCAGGCGGCACTTTTGCATGATGCTGTTGAAGATAATGATGATATTTCTATAGCGGATGTCAAGAAAATCTTCGGCGAGGAGGTCGCCGACCTTGTTGACGGTGTAACAAAGCTGGGTAAGGTTAGTTACACTACACGTACGGAACAGCAATCAGACTCTATGCGCAAAATGGTCATAGCTATGGCAAAAGATGTGCGTGTAATTTTGATAAAGCTGGCAGACCGCCTGCACAATATGCGAACCTTAGATGCTCTTCCCGAGAAAAAGCGTGTTTTAAAGTCACGAGAAACGATGGATATCTTTGCTCCTTTGGCGCATCGCTTCGGTATTTCTGCCATCAAGTGGGAATTGGAAGATTTAGCCTTTTCTTACCTGTCACCAGAAAAATATCATCAAGTAGAGCTTATGGTGCAAGAGAGTCGTGAGGCTCGTGAGGCTTATGGCAAAGGCATCATGACAGAAATTGCTGATGTACTTGATACGGTAAGTATTCAAGCAAAAATTCAGGGTCGTCCAAAACACCTGTATAGCATCTATCAAAAGATGAAGAATCGCGGCAAGGACTTTAGCGAAATCCATGACCTTATTGCCTTACGTATTGTTGTGGATTCAGTTAAGGACGTCTACGGTGTCTTAGGTATGGTGCATAATCTGTACAAGCCTATGCCGGGTCGCTTTAAAGACTACATTGCTATGCCAAAGTTTAACATGTATCAGTCATTGCACACTACGGTAATTGGGCCTACAGGGCGCCCTCTGGAAATTCAGATTCGTACTGCAGAAATGCATCGCCGTGCCGAATATGGCATTGCGGCACATTGGCGCTATAAAGAGGGTAAGCCCGCCAGTACTGACGACAAAATGGATGACCGTTTATCTTGGTTGCGCCAAATCTTGGACTGGCAAAATGAAACCAGTGACCCGGTTGAATTTATGGATGCTCTGCGCATAGACCTCTTCGATGAGGAGGTGTTTGTCTTTTCTCCGCGTGGCGATGTAAAACCTTTGAAGAAGGGTGCGACTCCACTTGATTTTGCTTACAGCATTCACACAGAGGTTGGTCATCAGACAGTAGGGGCAAAGGTAAATGGCACTATTGTGCCCCTGGCTTATCAGTTGGAGATGGGCGATCAGATAGAGATTCTGACTAACAAGAATTCTAGCCCTAGCCGTGACTGGCTTGATATTGTGGTGACCTCTAGTGCTCGCAGCAAGATTCGTGGCTATCTGTCTAAGAGCACGCGCTCTGATGACATAAGCAATGGTCGCGATATGTTAATGAAGATTATGCGCAAGCATGGAGTAAGCATTGCCACACGTAAGGTCGAAAAAGAACTAGGTTTAGTTGCTTTAGATATGCACTATAAGACTATTGATGAACTTTACGCACAGATTGGTTCTTCAAAGCTCTCTGCCCGTCTGGTGGGAACGCGCTTGTTGAAGCAGCTGAGTGCATCTGGACTACTTGCAAAAGATAGCAAGGGTGCAAAGGTCTTAGCTGCAGAAGAGGCAGTTGATAGGCCAGGGGGCGTTGCTAGCACAGAAGAGGCAGAGTTTACCCTAGAGACTGCCATGATGGCACCAAGGCATGCACGTAAGCCCAAGCAAACAGGTGGCGGGATTCGTGTTGCAGGTATAGAAGATGTACTTGTTAGACTTTCAAAATGCTGCAATCCTGTGCCCGGAGACGATATTGTAGGTTTTATTACTAGGGGGCGTGGTGTATCGGTGCATCGTGCGAGTTGCCCTAATGTTAGAGATTTACAACATACTCCAGAGCGCTTTATAAAGGTTGAGTGGGATCGTGATGCCCATGCAACTTATCATATTGAGGTATTTGTTCAAGCCTTGGACAGGCTCCGCCTGCTGCAAGATGTAACCATGAAAGTTGCAGAAAGCGGTGTCAATATTTTGTCTTCTGCAACAACAACCCACAAAGATGGTATTGTGGATATGCGCTTCCTCTTTGAAACGGGTGAGATGGCAAGCTTGGACGCATTGCTTAGCTCACTTCGTGGTGTTGAGGGTGTCTTTGCGGCTAGACGCATGTTGCCAGGTGAAAACTTGAAGAAGAAGACGTACTAAAGCTAAAACTATTCACGTAATCCTTCCGAAGGAGTTACTTTCATGTCTAATATAAGCAGTAAGGCACAAAATACAGCACAGCATCCTCTGCGAACAGAGGCAGTAGAAGAGCTGCTTAATGCTCTGCGCTTAGCGCACAATAATGACGAACTGTTTAATTTTATGCTGGATGTAACCACGCCACGTGAGCTCAGCGAAATGGCGCAACGTCTGCAGGTGGCACAGATGCTTTCTCAGGGCACAGCCTATGCAGCTATAGAGAGAGAAACAGGAGCATCTGCAGCAACTATTGCCAGAGTGTCAAAGTGCCTGCAATACGGCAATACAGGATATATCACACTGCTTAAACGTCTTGAGGAAAACCGCCCATGAGCTTTGTTCATCTGCATACCCATACAGAATATTCGCTACTTGATGGTGCCTCTAAGGTTAAGCCCCTAATTGCGCGCGCAAAAGAGCTTGAAATGCCTGCACTGGCGATTACTGACCATGGATACATGTTTGGTGCTATTGATTTCTATCAGCAGGCTAAAGCTGCTGAAATTAAACCCATAATTGGTTGTGAAATTTACTTTACTCCCAATTCTCGTTTTGAGAAAGATCAAAATAATCGAATTTTGTACCATTTGGTTTTGCTGGCACGCAATAACGAGGGCTACCAAAATCTTATGAAGATTTGTAGTCATGCAGGGACAGAAGGCTTTTACTATCGTCCGCGTGTAGACAGTGAAATCCTGGAAAAATATTCATCAGGACTTATTGCTACTTCGGGGTGCATGTATGGTGCAGTCTCAAGCTTCATTGAAAAGGGTGACCCTGCTGAGGCCCGCAAATGGGCTGAGTATTTTGCGGGAGTTTTTGATCCAAATAGCTTCTACCTAGAGATTCAAAATCATGGTAGCTCTACAAGGAGTGGTGTAACGCAAAAACAATTATGCGATGGCATATCATCATTGGCGCATGAGATGGGCTTAGGGCTTGTTGCAACGAACGATATTCATTATGTCAGCGAGGGTGATGACATAATGCAGGACTACCTGTTGTGTATCGGTTCAGGTGGCAGGACGCTTGATGATGTTAATCGCATGAAGGCCTATAAAGAGCTGCATATGAAGTCACGTGCAGAGATGGAAGAGGCCATTGGTGATTATGCAGGGGCTTATGACAATACGCTTGAAATCGCTAAAGCTTGCAATGTTGAATTGGACTTTAGCAAGGTAATCTTGCCTGTTGTTGATATCCCAGAAAGCAAGACGGAGCGCGACCACTTAAGAGAACTTTGTGTTGAAGGCTTGAAAAAGCGTTTTGGCACCGATGTCGTCCCGAAGGAATCACTAGACCGTTTAGACTTTGAACTTGATATCGTCTCTGAAAAGGGTTTCTGTGCTTACTTTTTAATCGTTTCAGACTTTACGCGATGGGCATTGAGTCGTGGTATTGCTGTGGGTCC
The DNA here is from genome assembly GCA_009785705.1 of Coriobacteriia bacterium. Lineage (GTDB taxonomy): Bacteria > Actinomycetota > Coriobacteriia > WRKU01 > WQUG01 > WRBW01. Next base: position 1,835 of record WQVS01000022.1, on the reverse strand, counting down.
TGGGCGGGGAAGTGCAGCAGGCTCGATTATTGCCTACTCTCTTGATATTACCGACCTGAATCCGCTAGAGCATGATTTGCTTTTTGAGCGCTTCTTAAATCCAGAGCGTAGCGAGATGCCTGATATTGATATGGACTTTGAGCCGCGTCGTCGTGATGAGGTCATCAATTATGTGCGTGAAAAGTATGGTGAAAATCGTGTAACTCAGGTAATCACTTATTCTAAACTTATGGCAAAGCAGGCAGTTCGTGACATTACACGCATTATGGACAAACCCTTTGGTCTAGGCACAAAAATTAACGCACAAATTCCCTTTCTGACTTCTATTGATGGGGCAATGCGCAAAAATCCAAAGTTTAAAGAGCTCTATAAAAATGATGAAGAAGCAAAAGTAGTCATTGATGCAGCACTTTCGATTGAGGGTTATATTCGTGGTGAGGGTGTCCATCCCTGCGCAGTAATTATTAGTCGTGAAGACATTACTGAATACTCTCCCACAAAGATTGATACAAAGGATAAAGATGGGTCTGTAGTTATTACTCAGTATGATGGTGAGACGCTTGCAGACATGGGCTTGCTCAAGATGGATTTCTTGGGCTTGCGCAATCTCTCTGTAATCGAAGATGCGATTAAGGCTGTAGAAAAAAACTATGACCGCACCATCGATAAGAATGAGATTCCTCTAGATGACCCAAAAACTTTTGAATTGTTGACACAGGCATATACAGCAGGGGTTTTTCAGGTGGAAAGCTCTGGTATGCGTGCACTCTTGCGCAGAATGAAGCCTACACAGTTCGCTGACATCGTAGCTGTTCTTGCGCTTTTCAGACCAGGTCCACTGCAATCAGGAATGGTTGATGACTTTGTCCAACGGAAGCATGGGCAAAGAGAAGTTACCTACTATGATGAACGCTTAAAACCAATTCTTGAAGACACCTACGGTGCGATTGTATATCAAGAACAGGTAATGCTTATTTCTATGGAAATGAGTGGTTTTAGCGCAGCAGAAGCAGATAAGCTTCGTAAAGCAATGGGTAAAAAGATTCTTGAAGTACTGACTCCCATGCGTGAAAAATGGGTTAACGGTGCCATTGAGCGCGGATATGATGGAACAATGGCCGCTCAGTTATGGGAAGATATTCTTCCCTTTGCAGAATATGCATTTAATAAAAGCCATTCTGCAGCCTATGGTCTTACCACTATGCGAACGGCGTATTTAAAGGCGCATTATCCCGGTGAAACTATGGCGGCAGTTCTTACAAGTAAGCTAGGTAAGACAGATGAACTGGCGCGCTACATTCAGGAATGTAAAGATGAAGGTCTTGCAGTACTGCCCCCTGATGTTAACAAATCAGATATTTACTTCTTTAATATCCCTGGAGAAGGAATTCGTTATGGACTTGCAGGAATCAAAAGTGTAGGAGAAGCTGTTGCACAATCTATCCTTGACGAGCGTGAGAAAAATGGACCCTTTGAAAATCTTTATGACTTTGTAAATAGGGCAGAGGCAAAGGTTTCTAATAAGCGCGTAATTGAAGCACTTATTAAAGCAGGGGCTTTTGATTCAACAGGATATCCTCGCAAGCAACTTTTCCGCATTGTCGAGGAAGGCCTCTTAAAGCACGCGGCAAAGCGTGCACAAGAACGCAACGCTGGGCAAATATCAATGTTTGAGATGTTTGATGCAGAAGAACATGGTTTTGAAGAAGATTCGATGGAGCCTCCAGGAACTGAGGCTGATGAATGGGAAAAAGGCTTAAAGTTGGCCTTTGAGCGTGACTATTTGGGAATGTACCTTTCCGATCACCCTCTTTCAGATTATGCTGATGCCATGC
>WQVS01000021.1 GCA_009785705.1 Coriobacteriia bacterium | reverse complement strand
CTCATCCTTAGCTGCATACACATACTCTGCGCCATCAACCATACGCAGTTCAATATCGTCTAGGCTAACACCCTTACCGCGGGCAAAGCCTTCAAGTGCCTTCGAAGGACTGCCATCCTCATTGTAGGCAATCTTTTTCGCAGGCCCCTTGAACTCCAGTTTAATGTCAGACTGACGCTCATCAACGCCCTTAACCAGAAGGGACAACCTGCGAGGAGTCGAATAGACTGTTATCTCCTCATAGCTTAAGCGGGCATCCGCAAAGGCTGCACGAGCCAACTCGCCCAACTGAACATGCGCCGCATTGAGGGGAGCGGAGGGCATTTCCTCTACACCTATTTCGAACAGGAGGTCTGCTTTATAGGGCTTGATATCCATTAAGCATCGCCCCCTTTCTCTGTGGATTCTTCGTCTTGAAGGGCAAAGGGAGCAAGATAACCCCCACAGCAACGCTTTGCAAGCTCTCGTACCCGCAAGATGTATGCCTGGCGCTCTGTTGCGCTAATGGCACCACGTGCATCAAGTAAGTTAAATATGTGGCTGCACTTAAGAACATAGTCATAGGCAGGAATAGGCAGGTCGGCCTCTAGAGACTGCACGCACTCCTCCTCGAATTGCTTGAAGAGGTCGAGAAGCATCGGGACGTTAGCCACTTCGTAGTTGTAAGCAGAATACTGTTTTTCATTCAGCTTGAAGACATCACCATAGCTGACTTCTGAGCCATCAGGTGCCAAAGTCCAGACTAAGTCATACACGTTATCGACATTTTGAACAATCATCATTAGGCGCTCTAGTCCATAGGTTATCTCTGCAGGAACGGGCTTACATTCAAAGCCACCCACTTGCTGAAAATAGGTAAACTGGGTGACTTCCATACCATTAAGCCAAACTTCCCAGCCCAGACCCCAGGCACCAAGGGTCGGTGATTCCCAGTCATCTTCAACTAGGCGCATGTCGTGTTCTGCTGGGTCTATGCCAATGACCTTGAGCGAATTAAAGTAGAGATCCACTACATCGTCAGGACTCGGCTTCAAGATAACCTGAAACTGATAGTAGTGCTGCAAGCGATTAGGATTCTCACCATAACGTCCATCCGTGGGTCTGCGCGAAGGTTGCACATAAGCCGTGTTCCAGCTGTCAGGCCCTAGACTGCGCAGCACAGTAGCAGGATGGAAGGTGCCCGCCCCAACCTCTGTATCATAGGGTTGCAAAATCACACAACCATAATCAGCCCAGTAGTTTTGTAAGGCCAGAATTGCGTTTTGGAAAGTGAGTAGTTCCCTCTTTTTGCGCGGTTTTACTAGAGTCATTCAATGATCCTATCTTACCTAAGTATCAATAATGTCAATCATTTGACTGTCGAACAGCTTAGCATATGCCCCTTGCTTGCTTATTAGGTCTTGATGCGTACCGCTCTCTACAATGAGACCATCATCAACGACCAATAGCTGGTCAGCAGAGACGATTGTTGCCAATCTGTGTGCAATTACAATGACGGTTTTCTTGCCATGCAGTTCTGCGAGAGTTTGTTGAATATAGGCTTCCGATTCACTGTCAAGCGCAGATGTTGGCTCGTCAAATACAAGCACCTCTGTATCTTCAAGTAAAACGCGAGCAAGGGCAATACGCTGACGTTCTCCACCACTGAAGCGTACTCCGCGGTCTCCCAGCTGAGCGTCTAGTCCACTGGGTAAGTCATAAACAAAGGTAGCATGTGCTGCCTCCAGAGCTTCACGAATCTGGGCTTCACTTGGCTCAAAATCTAGACCATAGGTCAGATTATCGTAAATGCTGTCGTTAAATAGCATGGGTGTCTGCGTCACATAGCCGATTGCGCGACGTAGGGATTTTATGTCAAATTCCTTGATATTCTTGCCATCATAGAAAATCTCACCCTCTGTCACATCGCGCATCCGCGGAAGCAGTTCTACTAGAGTTGACTTGCCGGAACCACTGCGCCCTACCAGCGCAGTAAAGGATCCCACGGGAATCTCTGCATTGATGCCCTTAAGAACTTCTTTGCCGCGCGAGGTAAGCTCGCCTTCTGCATCGTAAATATCAGGATATTCAAAAGACACATCCTTAAAGCGTATGCCCGAGGTAAGTTGTTCGAACTTCTCTGTGCCTGAAGTGATGGTGTTGGCTCCCTTAGCTGCATCAAACATCTCACGTGTTAGCTTTACCCCTGCAGCTTCTGCCATTATCACTCTTAGCGAATCGTTAAATTCTTTTACCTTGACATTAAGTCGAAGCAGTACAAAGAGGAGTAGGCCCAATTGAGCCAAAGTAGAACCGAGAACAGCAATACCAATGTAGAGAGTCACAAAAATCGAAATCATTTGGACAGGGTCAACAATGACCTCTACTGCTGCCCCCAACCTTTCACGTCTAATGCCTAGCGCGCGCATAATTTCAGAAGATCTACGAATATTTTCAGATTCTTGCTCTTTGGTGCATCGCAACTTAACCAGCTGCATTTGACCCATGCGCTCTGTAATCTTTCCCATAAGCGTCTGACTAATTCGAGCATCTTTAAGAGCATTGCTAGAAATCCACTTTAATACCCTTCGGTTTATAAGGGTCACACAGACGGCGAAAGAAAGTGCAACTAGCGTAAGCTCTACTGACAAGAACAAGAGCAGGGTCACATACATTATCATCAAAAAGACTACACTAAGCAGGTTAATAACCGAAAGCACAGCATTGCCTGCCAACGTTGTCTTAACAACAACAGCATCAACCATTTGTCCAACGGGTTGTCGCGAGAAGAACTCTGGGTCTGCGCTATAGACAGTATCAACAACCTTCATACGCAGTCGCAGCATAATTCTGCTTGAGACTACTGCGCCATACCAAGTTTTGAAATAAAAGATAACATTACGCAAAACGATGGGAATAAAGGCCATCAGGAAAAGAACTATAAGCGTTGGCTCAAGATTTACCCAGGCAAGAGCGTCTGCCAAAATCTGCCAGTAGAATCCACCTGAATCTTGAATAGCTGTCTGGCCACCCTCCGCATACTGCAAAATCGGCAGCAACAAGGACAGACCAACACCTTCAAATAAGGTGAAAAGTACCGCAAAACCTACAAGGAAACTAACCTCTGTCTTGCGCACCTCAACAAAAGAAAGCAGTCTCAAGACTGCATTAATTTTTGTCCGCTCTTTGAATTGTTCGACGTACTTTTTCAATAGTGGTTCCTTAAGCTTGCTTGCACTACCCAATTAACATTATATGACTTTGTGAAAAGAAACAATTCCATCTTATGATTGAAGCATTTTTCGATACAAATCAACAGTGCTATCTGCAACTTGTGACCAAGAGAATTTAAGCGATTGTACGCGAGCCTTTTCAGCCAAAGTCTGCGCATACTTCTTATCATCTAATATGCATTTGACTGCAGAGAACCATGCATCCGAATCATGAGGATCAACAGTCAATGACGCATCTTCCATCACCTCGGGAAGTGAAGCGGCTCGCGCTATTACAACTGGCACCCCAAAGGCAGCTGCCTCAAGGGGTGGCAAGCCAAAACCTTCGTAATATGAAGAACACAAGAATGCCTGTGAATGCGCATAATAACCACGAAGTTCCTCATCGCTAAGAAAGCCCGTGAAATGTACACACTTCATTGCCTTGGAATATTTCTCTTGCTGACGGTGAAGCCACCTATCATCTCTCTTCCCCACAAGGAGCAACTGCAATTCAGGATAATCAACCTGTACCTTTTCCATCATTTCGAGCAGCACTTCAAGGTTCTTGTGTGGTCGAGTATTACCCATTGATAGCAGGTAAGGAGAATTAGAATTTGGAACCGCAAGAGGATGGGTACCAAAGTCATCTGCAGCTTCTGGAATAACAGAGACAGGCGCATCAGATCGTGGGAAGTATTTTCCAATATCAGTTGCTGTTGCCTGCGAAGGGGCTATTACTTGCGACGCTACGTGTAGTGCGCGTCTATTCTTTGCAGTGTAGATTTGTCGCTTTAGAGGATTTGGCATGGTCGAGGTCACAACAATAGGAATAAGGTCATGGAGAGTTACCACAATGGGTCGATTTGCCAAGGCCTGTGCTGGCGTGCAGTACTGCAAACAATGCAGGAGGTCAGCATCGCTTTCTTTGTAAGCCGCAGAAATTTCACGTGTTCCTGCTGGAATAAAGGGATGCTCTCTCATTTCTACATAATCAATATTTCTGAGTGACCCCTTCGCTTCAAGTGCCTCACGAGCACCTTGTGATACCAAGGCTGTCACTTTCAAATCGTCTCGCTTGCACAATGCACGAATAAGCCCCACGCTGTAGCGCCCTACCCCAGACCAGTCTGCCATACGAGCATCTACTAATATGTGTAATTTATTCACAGATTTACCCATCATTACTTCAAGCACGTTAGCGGCTTTTAGATCGCGAAGTCTCACCTTCGACACGAAGAGCGTACACGCGAGCTGCAAACCGAATAAAGGGTCGTACAATGGGTAATAAAGCAAAAAGGCATGACTGTAAAAATCTTCTAAGTTTCTTATTTCTAATTCTTGCTAGCACACGATCAATGGCAGCCTTTTGCTTAATCATTCGCTCATTTGCGGTCAACTGAATTCTGTTTAAGTCTAAACCGCTCTCAAGTATTTGGCGATTGCTTTCTGAGAGATTGTCGCCACGAAGCGCATTTTCAATCGAAGTCAAGACTGACTCTTTAATGAGTGCTCCATTCGCAGACTTTTGAACAGAACTGACTCCCTGACGTACGCAAAATTCACTAGCAAACCACATTCGATAGTCTTTAAGTAGCATACGTAAATAGAAGTCGAAATCTTCTGCATACACTGAAGCAGCATAACCACCAGCCACTATGGCAGCACTGCGCGAAAAGGTAATTCCTGACCCAAAAAAGCGCACCTCAAGTAATCTCTCTAAAGTGATTTCGTGAGAAATCTTCCATTCACCAGCATTAAAGAAGGGCCTTTCCCACCCTTCTTCATCATTGAAGTGAAAGCCTGCAGTTGTAAAAATATGAAAGTCTGGTTGATTATTTATGCTTGCCTGCTGTATCTCTAGACAGTTAGAAATAAGCTGATCGTCTGAGGAGCAAATGCAGATATAGTCACCCACCGCAGCATAAAGTCCCGCATTGATGGCAGCTCCAGAACCTCCATTTTCCTGATGGATAACTCGGACATTCTTTCTATCTCGACTGAACTGCTCCACAATCTCTCCCGTGCTATCAGTTGAACCATCATTCACGATAACAACTTCATAGTCGCTAAATGTCTGACTACTAATCGACAAAAGAGTTTCTCTAATAGTTGTTTCTGCATTATATGCAGGAATAACTATTGTAAATAACGGATGAATTGTTCCTTCGATCTTTAACATAACCTTATTTAAGAATCTGGATAGTAGTTACAATACTCTGCAGCCATATTTTCAAGCATAGAATCCCAAGTGGTCTGTCTCCAGCCAGTTGCGATCTGGAAGCGCGAACTATCGAGAGACTTGTCAACTTTAAGAGAATCATCGGGAGTCAAATCAACGCTCCACCCCATCTTTTCTGCTAATAACTTTAGGAGACTGTACTTATCAATAGGTTTAGCAGAGACCTGATAAAGTCCCTCTAAATTTTCATTAGGAAGCACGTAGTCACGAATTGCTTTACATAGTTCACTCGTTGGTAAACCAGAAAAGATTGCATTTGTGTAACCCCTTAAGGATTTATTGCGATTTTCTGCAAACCAGCCCGCCAAACTTACCTGTGGTCCAAACTGCCATCCAATGATCGATGTTCGGATGGTAACCGCATTAGACGATGTGGCTATTTCGCCCAACAACTTTGAGCGCCCATACATATCGTAAGCATCGGGGATATCTTCTTCTTTATAGGCACCCTGCCTACCCGAAAAAACACAGTCAGTACTCATATGGATTAAGCGTGAATTTTTTACCTCACAAAATTGCGCAAGTGCATGAGGCCACACACTGTTTACCTCAACCATAAGACGGTCATTTGCTGCATCTGATTGCTGCGAGATAATGCCTACCGAGTTGAAAACAACGTCAGGCTTACAGGCATCAAGAATTGGAATGACGCTCTCAGGGTCTCTTGCATTAAAACCGGTAAGCAAGTGAGCCTCATCAACACCAAGTCGCCTGGCATCAATAGACATATTCTCTAACTCTTCAGATGAACGAGCTGCTGCAAAGACCTCGTGTTTCTCTCCAAAGGCTCGTACTGCAGCACTACCCAACATACCGCTCGCACCTAAGACCAGTACGCGCTTATTTTCTGTGTTCACAGGCCTACACCTACCTTCCCGGAGTAATACCCAGGACAATGCGTGCAACCGTTTCTGCAATATTCGGAGTCAGATACTCTAATGGCGGAGTCCAAGCATTGCTTGAACTGGTAACTATTTCTATTGCCGGCAAAACGCGGTCAGCATATACGTCTGAAAGTATATTGCTTCCGCATTCAATGGTTTCAGGACGTTCAGTAACACTACGCAAGGTGACAGTTGGCACGCCAAAGATGCAGCACTCTTCTTGAACAGTCCCACTGTCACTGAGGACGCAAAATGCCTCTTTTTCCAGTCTTACAAAGTCAAAAAAGCCCAACGGCGGAACAAAGCGTATCTTCCCCGAATCTAGGCCCTGCTGTTTCATTTTGTCTGCTGTACGGGGGTGCAGCGAGGCAACCAGCGGCATATCATAAGTCTCAATCACCGCATTGAACGTCTGAATAAGGGCATCCAGGCGCTCTGGGACATCGGTCGTTTCTGCACGATGCGCAGTTGCAAGAAAATACTTACCTGATTCTAAATTTAGATCGTCAAGCGCTGTTGAAGCTTCAATTTGAGCTGCAAAGGTATCCAGTACTTCCTTAATGGGATTACCCGTCACAAAAATGCGTTGACGCTCAACTCCCTCCCGGACTAGATTCTCAGCACTACGATACGTGTAAGGCATCAATACAGAAGAGCAGTGGTCTATGACACGGCGGTTTACCTCTTCTGGTACGGTATCATCAAAGCAGCGGTTCCCTGCTTCCATGTGACAAACGCGGATACCCATACGCTTTGCTACGTAGGCGGCAATACCTGTATTGGTGTCCCCCAGTATTAAAACTGTATCAGGCTGCTCTTTGCGAAACAGAGTTTCCACTTTGCCCAGCAAATCACCAACCTGCTCGCCAAATCCATTACCCTGCATACCTAGATATATATCAGGCTTTCGCAGTGACAATTCATCGAAAAATACCTGGCTAAGGCGCTCATCGAAATTTTGACCTGTATGAACCAACACATGATTGCAGCTTGCATCAAGAATCTCGATTACTTGACGCAGGCGTATAATTTCTGGACGGGTGCCCAGTAAAGTTATAACTTTTTGTTTTGGCACGCTAGGACTCCAAATATCTTTGGCCAATTACTTCTGGAATTCGCTCTTTGAGAAAAGCTGCAAGCTCATCTGTATTCATAAGAGCCTTATCTGAACTATATTCCCCAATCAGAGCAGGCTCTGTCACTGGCTCAGACAATTCTGGCAACATAGAACGAAGTGCGTAACACTGGCCGGCGCCCAACACAGCTCGCGTGGCCTCTTCTGCAGAAAGCAGTGCTTCGTGAACCTTTTCCCCTGGACGTATCCCTGTAACGACCACCTCTATGGCACGGCCATCAATTAGAAAATCAGCGAGGTCAGTCATTTTAGCTGCAGGGCAACGCGGGATATAGGTTTCCCCCGGCAAGGCGTCTGCAACAGCAGAAAAGATGGTGTCAACTGCATCCTCTAGGGTAAGAAGAAAGCGCGTCATGTCAGAAGTGGTAATGGTAAGGGGACCTCCTCCTGCAATTTGGTCAAGGAAAAGAGGTACTACAGACCCGCGGGACGCAAGCACATTTCCATAGCGTGCAGCTATAAAGCGCGTCTGTGGCGCGCGCAAATTGCCCTGAATGTATACGCGCTCCTGAATGGCCTTTGTCATACCCATCACATTAACGGGCTTGCAAGCTTTATCTGTGGAAATTCCTACCACAGTTTCGATAGGAATTTTTAACTCTGATATTGCGCGTACCATGTTCTCTGCGCCCTCAATGTTCGTACGCACAGCTTCCCAGGGGGCGTACTCACAACTAGGCACCTGCTTCAAGGCAGCAGCGCTAAACACAATGTCAGTGTCGCGCATAGCATCTGCAAGGCTATGATAATCACGCACATCACCAATCTTAAAGCGAAGACGATGCTGCGAGTTCTCAAAAATAATCTCATCTGTGGCAATACAGCGCTGAGTAAAATCAAGGCGCATAAAGTGCTGTTTTGCCTCATCCCGAGAAAAAACAGTAACGCTCTCCGGAAGGCCATCATTACCTGAAAGAAGTCGCTTGGTGAGCACCTGACCTAACGAGCCTGTACCACCCGTCACTAATACTCGCTTACCTTCAAACAGTGTGCTCACAATTCCTCCAAAACAGATTCGAATTTTTATCATAAATTCCAATGCAAATAGCTCGTATCAGTATAGCAGACAAGCAAAATGTAACGAAAGATATAAAGGTGTGCCCCACAAGAAATCGCAGGCAACAGCAGGTGGAATGCTATACTTACAACAATCAGAAGAGGAGCAAAATGACCAAAAAATATTCACCCGACGACTTCAACGAAAAGGTTCCAGAAATTGCCTTTGAGATTCGCGATGGACTTCACGCTACTGCCTATAAAAAAGTTAAACTTTACGAGCGAACCTTGGGCATAGCCGTTTTACCTGTTCTACTCAGACGCCTTGCGATTATGCTTGCAAGAAAAATGGGATATGCTCGCAAGCGATGAATGTCCTCCATGTCAATAATATTGATCTAATTGGTCGTCGATTTAATGGCTATGACTTGATAGAAGATCTTGAAGAATTGGGTCATAAAGCTCATCAATGTGTCCTCACTAAGCAAAGTAAAAACCCAAAAGTTATTGAACTCCTTTCCTGCGAGAATGATCAGCTCTATCACAAGGATTTACAGTCTTTTGAAAAGTGCAAGTCTTGGCAAAATTTAATCTATCCTTGGGCACGCTTGCTTGTCAATTTACCTGAATTTAAGCAAGCAGACATTGTGCATTATCACCTTATTCATAATAATGTTCTATCACTTTTGGACCTGCCTTGGCTCTTTTCCCTTAAGCCTTCTGTTTGGACTCTGCATGATCCTTGGTTTTTTACGGGACACTGTGTGCATCCCATGCAGTGTACTAAGTGGCTCAGTGGCTGCACCGCTTGTCCTGATTTACACCGCAGCTTTCCGGTTAAAGAAGACAGTTCTTCTCTCCTTTGGGAAGTTAAGCGCAAAACAATCCAAGATTGTCCTCTCTTTTTTCCACTCATTGCCTCTGAGTGGATGAAGGAGCTTTACGAAAAAAGTCCGATATTTCAACATGCTCCAGATCCAAGTATCATTCCTTTTGGTGTGCGCGATAGCGAATTCCATTCAGACAAAAAGGCCGCAAGAGAAGCACTGGGAATACCTAGAAACAACTTCACCATCTTCTTCCGATCAAATCCTGATAGGTACAAAGGGCTTGACACTATTATTACTGCACTTAGAGGTCTAGACTTACCTAATGTCACAATTATCACCAGCGACAAGCGTGGATTATTAGGATCACTCCCTCATCTCACTGTCAAAGAATTTGGATGGATAGATGACAGCGCAAAGCTGGCAAATCTGTACGCAGCTTGTGATGTTTTCGTTATGCCTTCGGAGGCTGAGGCTTTCGGTTTAATGGCAATTGAGGCCATGATGTCTGCCAGACTTGTCATCTGCTGTGAAGACACAGCACTCCCTAAGGTGATTGGTGCTCCTGACAAAGGAATTGCGATTCCTTCTTCTGACTCTACTTCTCTTAGATCGGTACTGAAGCATCTCTCAAATAGTCCTGATGAAATTAAGATTCGAGCAAAAGAAAGCAGGGAGCTTGCTCTTGCTCGATATTCTCACAGTCAGTACCTCAATCAGCTCATCAGCCACTATTCTCAAGCTGTAGCAAAGTTTTCTAGAATCAATAATATTCGCTAGGCAATATATGCTCCGTCGCAAGCCTTCCTAATGGCATCTTTGTATTGACTTACCACATCTTCAAAGACGTGCTGTGTTGTAACGTACTGATGAGCATTGTCTCCCATCTGTCGCATGAGCTCCTCATCTTGCAATAAGGTGCTCATGTGCAAAATCATTGTTGACACATCATCATTACAGCCAAGGCCAATATTGTTGTTTTCAAGAAGATTATCGGGATTCCAAGTCAGCGACACATATGGAGTCCGCGCAAAGGCAGCCTGATGGAGCGTATTTGGAAACCCTTCAAACTGGGAGGTATTCACATACATTTTTGCACGATTAAAATATGGCTGTATCTGATCCGGGGGAACATGGTCTATTAATTCTATATTACTAGCAGCGGAAAGTTGGCTCTTTATCGCGCGAGTCAGCAGTGCATCACACTCTGGCATCACCATTACAAAATTTTCACTTGGAAAAGCACGGGCAAGCTCTAGCATTACCCATGGACGTCGATAAGCAACACATTGCCCAACCCAAAGAATTGTGTCGCGCTCCTCATTGGCCACCTTACTATCATCTGGCACAAAGGGAAGCAAAAAGGGAGATGGAATCAAAAGAGTATCAATACCGAAATTTTCTTTCGCCATGCGCCGCTGATAATGGGTTGCAACAATAACGGTATCTACCGTAGCAAGAGCCATAGAAAAATCATCGTCACCCTCTTCCCCACGCATCTGAGGAACAACATCAATGTCTGAAGCAACTCTATAGAAAACCTTTCCTCCATTTTTATGTATCATCTCTTGATGACTAACGAGTTCAGACGAAGAGCAAACGGAAAATATCATCACGCCATCGCGCGCAAGTCTCGCAGCAATCCTGCATCTTCGCCTATTGATCACTTCTGCAATCCATAACGCAGCAGACCTTGTGGCTTGAGGCAAAAAGGATATAGCTCGCCACAGTGGAATTGGCAGAGGAAAAGAGTACATGCTGATGCCGTCAACCTGCTTCGCAGGAATTGGACCATCAATCCAGAAAGACACATCGAAGCACGGATCTTTTGCCAATTCTTTTGCCAGCATATACATCTGAAGAGGAGCACCGCCTACATGCCACTTTTCGGACCCAAAAAATAAGGGTCGTGCTTCAGGATACCTAAACACAACAGGGATTCTTTTTATCTTAGCACTAGTCGGCATCATCTCTACCCTCTATCGTCTCTACAATAAGTGACATCCATTCCTGAACAATTTTTTCAAGATTATGGTTTTTCTTAAAATACGCACATGCGCTTTTGCCCTTCTCCTCAAGAAGCCTCTCATCAGACAGTAGCGTACCACAGTGCTCAATAAGTCTTGACAGTGACCCATCAGCACATGCGCCCAAACCATGCGCATTAATCATGTCATCAGGATTGAATGACAAGGAAAGAACGGGAACTCCCACAGAAAAGGCTTCAAGAAAGGTATTGGGGAAACCTTCGATCTTAGAGGTGTTTACGAAAAGCTTTGAGCCTGCAAAGTATTCTGCAATCTTATCGCGCGATATCTGCACAGGAATAAGTTTTAGATTATCGATTTTGTCTGCCTGTGCGCGAATAGTATGGCTCAAATTTTCATCTATCGGAGGCATTATCATCACGAATTGTTCATCTGGGAAAGACTTAGCAAGTTCAAGAAATATCCACGGCTGCTTAAGCTTTTGGCAGCTGGCTACCCATAAAATATGCTTCGAATCAGAGGTAGAGCGTATATTGGTAAGCATTTTAGTAAATTTTGCGATTTTGACACTGGGGCTCGTGCGGAACTTATTGAGTGCTATCTGCTGCTCATTAGTAGCCACAACCACGGAGTCGAAATTGGAAATATCACGCAAAATTTGCTCTGATTCTTCTGGGGTGTTCGCGCGAGGAATAGTAATGTCGGTATCACTTGCTACACGAAATATTGTCTTTGCCCCCGCCAATTCCGACTCAATTCTAAGGTCTTCTGCCATACTTCCCATAGTAGATATAATCACATCGGGGTTACAGGCTTGATATGGCTTCAGAAGTTCTTTCCGAGTAATACATCTTTTTCGATTGAAGTATCGAGCAAGGATGGGAATATTTCGTCCAAATGGTGGTTTTCGCGACAAAATGGTCATTCGCGGATGATTTAAGAGCGAAACGTCGTACTTTTTGGAATCTGTAAATAACCATGTCACTTCAAATAGGCTATTTTTTGAGACTTCATCAGCAATCGTGTACAACTGAAGTTCTGCCCCACCAAAACGCGGACCCGCCTCCCCACCAGGAAAGAGAGAATATGCCTCATCTAGAAAAAAGAGTATTCTATACATAGGTACTACAACGTCCTCGCTTTACTTTCTCCTCAACCCAATTGAGCATTTCTACAGCATTTTTAACCGGATCTGCCAAATGCATTATATGTTCATGCGCATTATTTGCTAACGATTGATATGCGCTAGGATTTTGCAGCACCTCAACAATTCCAAGCGCAAACGCATCTACATCTCCAGGAGGAATAAAAATCACATGCTCATTACTCACCCAACAAGAAATTCCATCAACTCTGCTCGCAACTACAGGTCTGCCAGACATCATATACTCACCTAGTTTATTCGGAAAGCCCATATTAGCTCGATGCCAGTCTCTTGAAGGCATCAAAAGGACAGATGCTGTTTGCTGTAGTGCTGCCATTTCGCACAATGGAACTGCAGGATAAACTTCAATGCAATCCTCAGCCCCCTTATGCTTTGCAATCTCTTTAAATTTGGCAAGTCTTTCGGCAGGAGCATCGCCATGCATACGCAACTTGAATGAAGGAATACTTTTTAAGACAACCTTTGCAACATCAATAAGGTCAAACACTTCTTGATGAGACAGATTCCCAAAATACATCGCAACATTATTTTGAACTTTTGAAGCAGGCAAATCTTGCCAGGCACCTGCTCTAACAAGAGGGCCCGTATTAAATATTCGATCAGCAGAAAAACCCTTTGAAATCCAGTATTGCCTAATCATCTCAGTCATAACAAATATTCCATCTATGTTTTGACTGACGAAATTGAAAAATCTTCGCTGCCGCTGCGCACCCCACCCATTTCGCTCGAATGCTCGCTCGGGAGTTTCTCCTGAATAAAGTAAAACAACGGATGCTCTACTCCGAAGGAGCTTAACTCTAGTATAGAAATCAAAAAGGGCATCTATCCTCAGGATCGCTAACTGTCGCACATTTTCTCCAATAAGTGCATCAAGAGCGGAGAGAGAGATGTCAACTCCCCCAGGAAGCGTCTTTGTATCAAATTCTGCAGGAATGGGATAATTTGGCGAAAGGTGGGTGCAGGCTATTTCTATTCTTTTTTGATTGTATGCAAATCCAGATAACAAGGCGGAGAGGTAATTTGATGATGCTAGCGTACCGTCCGTTCCAAAGTCCGACGCAAGCAACACATAGTCTGCAAAGTCTTCTCCGGTCGAATTGCGCAGATTACTTATCAATTCTTGCTGTCGTTTTCGAGGCAAGGAATTTAGAGTGAGCGGCTTTAGCCTTATCATTCTCAATATGCGCACTGCTAGACGCCTAAATGAAATGGGAATAGAGAGCATTTTAACCTCGAACACCTTTACAGCTATATAAAGTTAAGATGTCGCATACCAGTCAAAGGTAGACCTGATGCCTCTAGAAAAGGCAATTGTTGGAGAGTAACCAAGAAGGCTATTTGCAAGCTCAATGTCTGCCAGCGAATATTTGACATCTCCTAGTCTGTCGGGAGCGAAGTCCACGGGCAAGTCTACGCCTGCTGCCTGGTTTACCGCCGCGATCAAGTCAAGCAATGTATGCTTTTCTCCGCAGGCAACGTTTATGACCTCTCCATTAAGTTTTTCAACCTTAAGGGCAAGTAAATTTGCATGAACGACATTATCCACATAGGTAAAATCACGCGCCTGAAGTCCATCCCCATTTACTGTATATCTTGTCTTCTCAATGGCTGCCTTCATAAATTTGGATATTACTCCCGAATACATTGAGCTAGGGTCTTGCCTAGGACCAAACACATTGAAGTATCGAATAGCCAAGGTTTCAATACCATACAGTCTGGCAAAAACATTTAGATAGTGCTCCCCTGTTAGTTTCGTAACAGCATAGGGTGACATAGGCTTTGGAGTCATTGACTCTACCTTTGGCAAGGTCGGAGTATCTCCATACACTGATGATGACGATGCCATCACAACGCGCTTGACTCCTGCCTTGTGCGCCGCAGAAATCAGCTTCAATGTTCCACCGATATTAACGTCATTACTGGTAACGGGAGCTTTAACCGAACGCGGCACACTGGGAAGTGCAGCTTGGTGCAGTATCATATCTACCCCATCAACAGCATCTTCTACAATTTCAAGATCGCGAATGTCGCCTTCAACCAGTTCAATTTTATCTATGCAGTGTGCAAGGTTAGATCTATGTCCTGTAGCAAAATTATCTATTACCCTTACTGTATAACCACCATCTGCCAGCAGTGCATCAACAAGATTTGAGCCAATGAACCCTGCACCACCTGTAACTAGAATACGCACAAATTTATCCTGCCTTTCTTTATTTTCAACAATTATACAACCTTTCAGCACTAGGAGTCACATTTAGAGCACACTAGCTTGCCTGCCACTCTTCAATATGTCGCTTTAGGGCTTGATAGCTGTCCTCGCTTATGCCGTGTTCCATCTTGCAGGCATCTCGCAGAGCTATTGTTTCGTCTACCCCCAAGTACACTAGCCAATCAGAAATAAGCTTATGGCGTTCATATACACGCTGGGCTATTTCTTGTCCGCGAGAAGTCAGCACTACTGATCCGCCCTCTTCTACTCTAATGTAGCCACTCTCTTTTAGATTTTTCACAGCAATACTTACACTTGGTCTTGAAAAGTCTAGAACATTAGCAATATCAATTGAGCGAACAATGTTTCCGCTCTTACTAAGCATCAATATGGTTTCTAAGTAGTCCTCTACTGACTCAGAGACTTTTTCCATTACTCCTCATTTCATCAAGTACACAGGCTTCATTACACCACCTTAGTATAGCTGTGAAAATAGCTTCCAATTTCAATCAAAAGCAAAGAGTTGACATCTCGTGATTACTAAGTTAGTCTAGACTAACATTTTGAATCTAAGGAGGAAATTTTGCACCAGGGACTTCTTATTATCAGCTTAAGTGTTCTTGCTGGCGTTGTTGGCATGGGGCTTGGCAGTATCATCACTGCCCTTTTCGGAGCTCGGACCGAGCGCACCATAAGTATCTTTCTCTCTTTCGCTGCTGGCGTTATGTTAGCCATTGTTTTATTGGAGCTCATTCCAGAGGCAATCGAATATTCAGGTGTGCTAACTACCATCGTGGGACTTATCATAGGCGTATTGGTTGTACTAGGTCTCAACAAGCTTATTGACAAAATCACGCGCGCACGACAAGCAAAGAAGCAGGGTGCGAATAATGAGCTACACGACAATTATGAAGAGTTTTTCCATGCCGAAGAACTGCTCTCGAAAAAAGGTAATATGCTGCGTGCAGGCATGGTCATTCTTTTTGCGATAGCCTTGCACAATATTCCTGAAGGCCTTGCCATGGGTGCCGCTGGTCAATATGAAATCACGCTAGGTATAACTATTGGCCTCCTAATTGCCCTCCATAATATTCCTGAAGGTATGGCCATCTCTGCCCCACTCATATCTGGT
>WQVS01000020.1 GCA_009785705.1 Coriobacteriia bacterium | reverse complement strand
GGCTCCTTTGCGCGCAAAAGAATTTGCATTATTGTACATACTGGCGAGCAGACCACATGAAGCATTAACCCGCAAAGAGCTCTCTGAGAAGGTTTGGGGGCAAGACCACCTGCACTCTTCGCGTACTATCGATGTACACATCAGGCGCCTGCGTGCCCTGTTGGCAGAGTGTGGTGCATCTGATTTTTTGCGCACCATCCATGGAGTTGGCTACCGCTTTGAGGCTGAAACTGCAGACAATGAAGTAGCAGATGAATAGGATCTGAATTTGAGGCTTTTCAATTGGCATCTTGTTTCGCGTGAGGAGTTAAAAAGGCTCCAGGATATAAGCAGGCAAGATGTACATACTCCTTCGCGAGGGCAGGCGCGCTTTGATGACCCAGAACTATTGTTGCTTGCCAAAAATTTTGCACGCACACGGGCTGAGCTTCAAAGTAAAATTCAGCAACTTGAAGTAGAACAATCAAAGCTCAAGTCCAAACGTGCAGCAAGCCAAAAAGTAGGTGAAAGTGCCGAGCAGGCGCGTAAGGAGGCTCGCCTTGAGCATATGCAGACTGACTTTATTGCAGCTGCCAGCCATGAGATTAAAACCCCGCTGGCAGGTATCGAAGCATTGGGGGATGCTTTGCAAATGGCTCTGCAGGACAACAATCTTGATGCAGCAAACGAATTTGTGCAACACATCAAGACTGAAACAAGTCGTATGCGTGCTCTAGCAGAGGAATTGCTTGACCTATCACGCTTTGACGAAAATCCTGATTCGGACAGTGTCAGCGATATGCGAGGAGCCATTGATAATGCGATTCTCGTACACAGCAGAGCTGCGAAGTCAAAAAATCTTGAGTTAAACATACATTTTAATGAAGACATAGATGGCATATTGCTTGCGAAAATATCACCTACTGACCTAAGTATTGTTCTAGACAATTTACTTGACAATGCACTGCACTACACTAAAGAAGGAAGTATTGATTTAAGGGTGAGCCTTTCCCCGGATGGCAAAATGTGGACTTTGGAATTGCAGGATACGGGCGTGGGTATCGCAGCGCACGACCAGCCTCACGTTTTTGAACGCTTCTATAGAGCAGATCGTAGCAGAAGTCGCGATAACGGAGGCACGGGATTAGGGCTAGCATTAGTAACCAAAGCTGTTGAGCGCTGGAATGGTGAGGTTTCTTTGCAGTCGAAATTGGGGGTCGGTAGCACCTTTACTGTTAGACTACCCGTAGCCTAGTCATGCTTGTACTTCTCGCCTAACTTTACACAAACACACCTAACTGAAAGCGCATGGGAAACTTTCTGAAACTAGATATTTGTTTAGCAGTGACTAACAGCTATCTTGCATGATAGTATCAAGCAATCATGAAAAAACAAGAACAAAGCACGACAGAAAATAATCCTCCCAAAAGCAAAAGCGATATTGGACAAACAGCAACGATTGATCGCAAGATTGCCCGTCGCGGTGTTATGCGCATCACCATCTTTACCCTTGCGTCTAATATTGCCCTAGCTTTAATTAAGGGTGCAGCGGGTATTTTTGCAGGGTCAGCAGCGCTGATCTCTGATGCTGCTAATAGTGCAAGCGATGTACTGTACGGTGCTATCGTTTTGGTTGGCGTCCGCCTAGCAGGGCGTGAAGCTGATGAAAAACATCCTTATGGCTATGAGCGCTTTGAAAGCCTTGTTTCTATGTTTATTGGTGCTGTGGTTACCTTAACAGGACTCTTCATTGGTTTTGATGGCCTGCAAAAAGTGTGGCAGGGAGCCACCTACGGAATAGAGGCGCCTGACCCAGCAGTATTGTGGGTTGCAGCTGGAGCTGTTGCCTTTAAGATTTTCATGTACCTCTTTACCAAGGCGCGAGCAAAAAAGTATCGTAGTGATATTTTGGCAGCAGCCGCGGCAGACCATGGTTCTGATGCGCTTGCTACATCGGGTGTTTTTATTGGTATTGCTACAGCGCAAATGGGTGTACCTATCATGGATCCCATCGCAAGCCTTGTAATCGCAGCACTTATCTTACGCACAGGTATTGGCATTATCGCTAAGGCCATAAGCCAAGTCACCGATCAGAGCGCAGGACCTGAAGTAGACGATAAAATCTGCGAAATAATCCTTGAAAATAAGGAGATTATTCGCATTGACAAAGTAATGTCGCGTGTTTTTGGTGATCGCATCTACGTAGACATAGAAATTAGATTGCCAGGCAACTTTACTCTAGACGAAGCTCACAGCATTGCAGAGCGCATACATTTTGATGTGGAGGAGCGGATTCCAGAAGTTAAAGACTGTATGGTTCACGTTAATCCAAGCGGAGCGAGTGAAGCATCACCTGTAAATGATTCCGAGCGGAGCGCAGGAAAGCCATAGGCAATCCTTCTAGCACACCTGATTCCCAATCTCCGCACTGATTCACAAAAATGAAATGCTCACGTAGCTTGAAGTAAGCTGCGCTTTAATTGTTTATAAATCAGCACAAATCTTGGGTATCAGGAGCACTAGTTACACTGCTGAGTTAAGTGAGGAGAGCTTGATATTCTCTTTATGAAGGGTTCTTTTAAGCTCGTCTAACAGCTGTACTGCATAAGGCTTACTGGCTTCTACGCTTATTGAGTCGGTATCACAGCTAAAGTCCTCGATTGAATCTATGGTAGCTTCTGTAGCTGTAGTTAACCCGGCAGCCTTTCCTATGCTTAGCAGCTCACTCTCTGCTGGTCCCAGCAAGATAATGTCCTTGTCGAAGCGCATTACTGCATCACACACTGCTTGGGCTAAGTCTTTATCAGTGATGCTGGCATCATAGAGGACTCCATGTAATTTTATGTGCTGGATGCGTCTTTCCTTTGCCACGGCAAAAGCACTTAGTGCGCCCAGTTGATACAGTACTTGCGCATAAGTCTTTTTTGCTGAAACTTTACGCGGGCTTGCCGTTAGACCCATTAAATCTGGCAATCCTATGTGAGCACCGATGGCAACATCATACTTCAGTGCAAAGTCAACACTACGCTGCATCACGGCAGGGTCACCACCATGAAAGCCACAGGCAATATTGGCACTGGTTATGCGCTTAATAACTCGCTCATCATGAGAGCTATTCTCCCCCTCAAAGCCAGCACCAATATCAGCATTAATGTCTATCGTCATAACAATGAGTCTCCTCTGAAAATAAATGAGCCAAAGATAAATCTAGCGTGCTCCAGATGCTCAGAATCAAGGAGCCCTGATTTTTTGGAAATGGTAAGTGTACTAAGCTACGTGTCCATTTTCAAAAATCTAAACAACGCCGAATCCGGACACCTAGTGTGCTCCTGATGTGCAAGATTGGTACCAAAAGGCACAGGGGGAAGCGCAGCGTACTCAAGCTACGTGAGCATTTCCCTTTTGCCTTTTGGTGCCGAGATTGCGCATTAGGTGTGCACTAGTGCGCTTTAGGCGCATTTTGAATACCCACAAGCCCTACAAACATGACACCCCGACTCATGCTCTAACGAACTGCCGCACTCTGGACAGGCTCCTGCCTTATTGTCTAGTGCATCAATGTGACGGCTTACGCCATTTGATACCTTGCCTGTTGCTGCAAATTCTATGGCATGTTCCATTGCTATACCAATTGCATCAGCACAGGACAGTACCATGCCTCCACCCTGCACCCACTGTGGCGAGGGACAGCGAATACCGCGCAACTGCACTACTAGTGCTGCTGGATCCATGCCAGCACGAAGGCTTGCTGAAATCATACGAGAGAGTGCTTCCATTTGCGAGGCAGCACAGCCACCGCTCTTGCCCATCTGGGTAAAGACTTCGCAAATGCCTCTCTCATCCCAGTTCACAGTTACATAAAGATTACCGCAGCCTGTCACAACCTTTTCAGTGCGACCCATGGTCACATCGGGACGTGGGCGCGGTTCAATTTCACCAAAGTGTGGGGTATCTGCCGCAGTAGCGCTAGCAGTTTTTGCTGTTGCTCCTGTTGTTAGTACCTGTGCATCCTTTGAGCCATCGCGATAAATCGTGACACCCTTGACTCCTAGCTTATAAGCCAGGTCGTACACTAGACGCACATCTTCTGCAGTTGCATAGTTGGCGAAGTTCACTGTTTTTGACACAGCATTATCAACGTGATCCTGGAAGGCTGCCTGCATACGAATGTGCCACTCTGGACTAATGTCATGTGCTGTAACGAAAGCTTTGCGCAAGTCTTCTGGAACTTCTTCCAGGTCAGCACAACCCCCATGCTCTGCAATCTTTTCCATAAGTTCAGCGCTGTAAAAACCACGGTCATGAGCAATCTTTTCAAACAGTGGGTTAACTTCTACCAGCTTGTCATCGTCCATGACGTTACGGACATATGAAATCGCAAATAGCGGTTCTACACCTGACGAACAGCTAGCGATAATTGATAGAGTTCCTGTAGGTGCAATAGTGGTCACTGTTGCATTGCGAATAGGTTCAGCGCCTGGTGTGTCGTAAGTGCTGCCCTTATAGTTTGGAAAAGCTCCACGTGTTTTTGCCAGTTCGCGAGATGCAACCTTTGCCTCATCATTAATGAAGCCCATGACAAGGTCGGCTAAGTTTACGGCATCTTCACTGTCATAGGAAATGCCTAGCATGATGAGCAAGTCTGCCCAGCCCATAACCCCTAGTCCTACTTTACGATTGCCACGTGCTAACTCATCAATCTCTGGCAGTGGATATTTATTAACTTCGATAACATCATCAAGGAAGCGGATGGATTTGTGGACAGTCTCTCTTAATTTGTCCCAATCAAGCTCTACACCCTCTTTGCCTTCCGCCGCAATGGGACTAACCATGTTCGACAGGTTGATGGATCCTAGATTGCAGGCTTCATAAGGCAGAAGTGGCTGTTCGCCACAGGGGTTAGTTGCTTCGAAATCACCAAGGTCTGGGGTTGGATTCGCACGATTGATTCGATCAATAAAAATGATGCCAGGGTCTCCTGTTGCCCAGGCTAGGTCAACGATTGTTGAATAGACTTCTGCAGCATCGAGTTCGCCTGCTGGTTCACCACTGCGCGGATTACGCAGCGTGTAGTTCTTGCCCGCGCGTACAGCTTCCATAAAGTCTTCTGTTAGCGCAACACTGATGTTGAAGTTATCGAATTCGCTGCCCTCACGCTTACAGGTAATGAATTCCATAATATTGGGGTGGTCAACGCGCAACACACCCATATTTGCGCCGCGTCGTGTGCCGCCTTGCTTCACGGCCTCTGTTGCTTGATTGAAGACCTTCATGAAGGAGATTGGCCCCGATGATACGCCCTGTGTTGTGCGCACATTATCACCACTGGGACGTAGGCGCGAGAAGGAAAATCCTGTGCCGCCACCTGACTTATGAATTAGTGCCGTATTGCGAACTGATTCAAAGATTTCTTCCATCGAATCGCCTACGGGAAGCACGAAGCAAGCTGATAGCTGCTGCAGTTCACGTCCTGCATTCATAAGTGTTGGAGAGTTGGGCAGAAATTCAAGATTTGTCATAAGGTCATAATATTCCAGTGCCAAATCTGCAACTTCCTTGTCACTGGCACCCCAAACCTTCTCTGCACTGGCGATATTTTCAGCAACACGAATAAACATGTCAGCTACTTCTTCTACAGGCTTGCCATCATCGTCCTTTTTCAGATAGCGACGTTCGAGCACGGTAAGCGCATTGGGCTTAATCCTTTTATCAATTGCTCTATCGTATTTTAGTGAAACTGCCTTTGTAGTTTTTGCCGTAGTTTTCGCTGCCTTTTTTCCTGCCGCTTTTGCCATGAGAACCCTTCCCTACCTTTGTGTTTTGCTTCTCTAATAAAGTGTCTAAAACGTATAAAATCGAATAATTAAAACCTAATTGATTGCCGCTATACGAGAAAAGGCTCTATATAGTGCAGTTCTGTGCCATAATCATGCACAACCACAAGATATAGAGCCTAAGTAGGTTACCTTACACTATATATGCCGTCAATAGAACAGATAAGGAAATTTCCAAAATGTTCTCTACCAGCAAAAAGCAGCGAATTCAGCTAAAGCATGAGGGCTAAATCTCAATACAAGTCCCTTCTAACTAAACAGTGCCAATCTGCCTATTATTACCCAGTACAGACCAAGGAAGCCTGCTACTGAAAGTCCAATAGCAAAAGCCCACTCGTAAGCCTTCATGAAGGGGCGTTCTCCCTTCTTCCATCGCTGATAGAAGAAGACGGCTAGGGCTGGAACAAAGAGCAGGCAAGTAAAAGCCATATAATCGAGGCCTGCGCCATAGAGCAGCCAAATTGCATAGATACTGGCAACGCCACCAATACCTAGCTGCAATACGCGTCCTTGAGTAACTTTCTTCTGCTGCCACATGTACTTTACTTGGAAGAAAGCACTAAAGGCATAAGGGAAGAGAATCGCACTTGATGCCATCGTATAGCCAAATTCATAAGCGTTGTAAGCAAAGAATACCAAGACTAGGAAGAACTGGATAATCAGATTACTTATGAGAAGTGAAAATACGGGAGTTTCATTTTTGTTAAGTTTTGCAAATGCCTGAGGGAAGAGTCCCTGCTTTGCGGCCAGATAGGGAGTCTCTGCCCCAAAGAGCGTCCACGCCAACCAGGCCCCTGAGATAGAAACAATAACACCAGCATTAATAACAACGGCACCCCACTGCCCCACAATATGCTGCAAGATAGCTGCAGTCGCTGGGAAAGTTTCAATGGCTGCAATGTCAGCCTGTGCCATAACACCCAAAGAACATACGGTAAAGACCATGTAGAGAACGATTACTGCAAGTAGACCAATAATAGTTGCACGGCCTACATCCCCCTTGTTGCGAGCACGACTAGAGAAAAGCACAGCACCCTCAATACCGATGAATGCCCACACTGTTGCAAGCATAGTAGAGCGCACCTGTTCTAGGATGGAGGGAATCTCCCCCACACTATGTGCCCAAGAAATTGCTTGCAGGCCTCCTAAAAAAGACTCGGAGAAGGTCTGGAAGTTAAAGGCTATCACTACCGCAATTGCAAAGAGAATCAAGGGTACTGCTTTTGCAATAGTAACTACTAGGTTGACTAGGGTTGCGCCCTGTACGCCCCTTACAATAAGGAAGTGTACTGTCCAGAGAACAGCAGATGCCAAGGCAATACCCAGGATTGTTGGTCCGCCTGCACCAAAAATCTGGATACCATCTGGCAAGAAGAACTGAATGGCGGAAAGCAGGCCTACTGCATAGGCCACATTACCTAAGAGCGCACTAATCCAGTATGCCCAAGCATTGTTGAAGCCCCAGTACTCACCAAAACCTTCACGTGCATAGCTAAAAACACCACCCTCGAGATCTGGTCTACGATTTGACAAGTTTAGGAAGGAGTAGCCCAGAGCAACCATACCCACAGCAGTAATGATCCAGGCAATGATAATTGCCAGACCACCTGCCCCCTGTGCCATGTTCTTTGGCAGGTCAAATACACCCGTACCAACCATAGAACCCACGACTAGGGCAATAAGCCCACCTAAACCAACAGCTTTGGCGGTCGCTTTGTTCTTATCTGACATGACAATGTCTCCTTTCGCCTCTTCCATTGTAGTTTTTTGTGTATGTTTTGTAAATATTATATAAACATTTATCTGACTTTTTGTGCTTACATTATGGATGCACAGACAATGCTAGAATGGGAGCCATATTTTGAGCTTAGGTACGCATCACTTGGCTTTCTATTTGTTGTTCTGTGCCTAGTTAGGAGCACGCATGAAAAGTTCTTTTGCCGGTCAGGGTTTTAAGTTTTGGTATAAGGCTGCACGCCCCATTTCTTTTGGACAGTCAATCACACCCTACATTCTGGGAGCATTGCTTGGCCTTAGTGCTCTTATCTACGCAAATACAAATGCAGGCATTAGCTTTGGCATTGAGGGTTTCGGGATTCTCTCTAGGTTTGCTAGTACAGGAACCTTTGGAATAGCTGCAGGTGTGCTTACGGGAATCGCAGGTCTAGCTGGTGTCATTTTTGCTCATGCTGGCATGAACCTGCTTGATGACTACTTTGATATGAAAAAAGGTGCTGTACAGCGCCGCGAAGAACTACTTGACGGTGGCTTTCGTGCGCGCCTAGGAAAATGTGATTATCTAAAAAGTGGTGAAGTTACGCTAGAGGATGCCAAGCACGCTGCATTTAGCTTTCTAGGGCTTGCCTTGGGTCTCGGTGCAGTCATTTTTGCTCTGCGCGGATGGGAAGTGCTCATCTTTGCTGGTATCACTCTTTTGCTAGGAGTCTTCTACGCTGGTCCCCCTCTACGCCTCAGTTATCGTGGCTTCGGGGAACTGGTCATTGGCTTTATCTTTGGTCCTGTGCTGGTTACGGCGGCGTCCTTTTTGGTAAGCGGACAAGTTACACTACTTGCACTGTTTTGTTCTGTTCCTATCGGACTTCTGGTTGCCAATATCGTACAGATTCATGCTGTTATGGACTATAAACCAGACCTTGAGGCTGACCGTAAAACTTTGCCGATTCTTCTAGGGTCAGAGCGTGCAGGCGTTGTCGTCAATGTTATCTTTGTCGTAATTGCACAGGGAAGCATTCTGGCAGGCATAGCATTGGGAGTCTTGCCCATTGCAGCTTTATTGGCGGTGTTTACCTATCCACTAACCTTGGTCTTTATTAAGTTGGCACTTGACTATGTCAAAAATAAAGAAGGTGCAAAAGAAGCCGCTTTCGAGCCTCAAAAATGGATGGGCAATTACGGGGACTGGGACAACTACAAAAAGGGTGGTCTGGACTGGTTCATGGCTCGCTGGCTAACGGCACAAAATCTGGTTATGCAGACAACACTCTTTTTGGCTGTTGCTGCTTTTACCCCCTGGTATTTATAGGCGCCTAAGGACTTAAAGGAGTATCGATGTCGCAACTTAAATCACTTCCCTATTTCATGAGCTGGTTTTTTCAGTGCAGAGTTTTAGGAAAGCGCAAGCCATTACAGTCAGTAGTGTTCATCACTGATCGCTGCAACTTAGAATGTAAGCACTGTGCCATTGTGCGAGAAGGACGTGACAGTCGTTCAAAGCCGCTGACACAGGTACTTGAAGAATTGAAGTATTGCTATGACAAGGGCAGTCGCATTATCGACTTTCAGGGGGGAGAGCCATCCATGTGGACAGACTCCTCCGATGAGGCGAAGGCTCTTAATGAAGATGAAACTGCTGACATCAATACCCTGATTCGCAAGGCAAAAGAGATAGGCTTCTTCTCTACTACGGTGACAACGAACGCACAAATGCCCATTATTGCGCAATCTGATTTGATTTGGGTAAGCATTGATGGTGCTCAGGAATTCCACGATAGTCAACGTGGCGAAGGTGCTTTTGAGCGCACTATGAAAAATATTCGTGCTAGCGATCATCCAAAACTTAATGCAAATATGTGTGTAACAAATGAAAATTGGCAGGACTTTGAAAAGGTTGCCGAGCTTGTTAAGAGTACTCCGCAGCTTAAAAAGATGGCCTTCTCTTTCTTCACACCCTTTGAAGATGTAGGTTTGACCCCTACCCCAGAGCAGCGAAACAAGGTGATTGATCAAGCGATTGCTCTGAAGAAGTCAGGGTTTCCTCTGATGAACTCGCTACCAGCAATCGAATTGATGCGTGACCCACAGAACTATATTCACAACAGTCAGTGCTGGATTAGCAACTTCATCATGAGTGACGGTACAAAGCTTGATGGTTGCCGTGGTGACCTGACTGATACTTGCGATGAGTGCGGCTTTGGCATGGCAGCAGAGATGTACCTACTATGGAGGCTAAGCCCAAAAATGATTAAGGGAGCCCTAGCTGCCCGCAGCTAAAAACATAGACTAGCCACAATAAGAAAAGAAGCTATACTTGCACTAAAGTACAGCTTCTTTTTTGTGTTTGGACACCGTGGGGAAGTTCTCACTCAAACTGTCCCCCTAAGCGAGAGGGAACAAAGCTATGTGTTTGGGCAGTAAATGCATTTAGACTTTGCTAGCCTGAGTTTCCACCTTGCTGGCAAGCTCTGCTGATTCTAATTCTGGGGTCGGCAGTAGCTTTGCCAAAGGAGTATTCTCTAGCAACTCTGGGATAGATTTATCCAAGGCTGGAATGCTGGGAGCCTGATGAAGCCATGCCTCCATCCCTTTACCTAATGCTAGGGTTGAAGTATAGGCAACAGCTATCTTGATGGGTAACCTTAAGAAAAGGGTCATATCCTTTGTTGTAAAGCGGACTACTATGCGTGATAGATAAGCACTTAGTACCACTACGGCCGCCTCTGCTATGCGTCGCAGTGTTAGTTCTTCACCATGGATGAGAGCAAGTTGAAGCACCATCTTAATCTGATTAAAAGTCATGGCAGGCAAATCTGCGCCTGGCATGAAAAATACTGCTGCAATGATGGCATTTTGGCGTGCAGTTGCATTGATTGTGGCGTAGCTCAAGGCTGGTCGCATGAAGGTGAAGTCCGCTGCTAGCGCCATGCGATACTCACTTAAGGCCTCTGCAAACCAAGATGCAGTCTGTGCCATCATAAGTTCAGAACTACGTGCACTGGCTACATCAAGAATACTGATGCCATAAGCCTCTGCAGCTTCACGGCGCAGACCTTTTTCTGCAATTACCAGACTAGGCAATTCAAGACTTTTCGCTTGCTTAATCATTGTTGCTGCGCTGAGTGGGCTATCAGGGCTACTAGGATTACTTACAGCAAAAACTATGGCATTGTAGCTAACATGGTCACCTAGAGCCATGTCATCGCTAAGAATATGCACAAAAATGCGTGCCTTCGGACTACTAGGCTTAAAGTGCGTGACAAGGGCATTGATGCAGTCATCACTAACGTGCGGATCTATAAAGAGGCCAATCTTTAGAGCTTCATCGCGCATGCCAAGGTAAGACTTTGCCTGCTTTAAGACACTGAGAGGTTGCACGGGCAAGGACCGGAGCTGTCTTTGTGCTGCCATAACAGTACCAAGCAAGCCACCACGCTTTTGTCCTGCACCCGTGTCCAGGATTGTTGCTATGCTGCTTTTTTTGCCTGAGCTGCTGCTAAACAATAATGTCATGCGAGCCTCCTCTAGTTTGTGCCTGATAAGGACGTCTGCTCCATACAGATAAGAGCAAGCCACAGGCTAAGATATTAGTAACGATAGCAGATAAGCCATAACTCATAAAGGGCAAAGGAATCCCTGTAATGGGCATAAGTCCCATGGTCATGCCAATATTCTGCAAAATTTGGAAAGCCCACATGCAGACTATACCGCCACAAATCAGGGTTCCAAAGAGATCACTGGAAGAGGCTCCTATCGACAGAGCAATAATTAGCAAGGCCATATATAAACCTATGAGAGCAATGGCGCCAATAAAGCCCAACTCTTCGCCAAGCACACTAAAAATATAGTCTGTTGCGCGCTCTGGAATAAAGTTTAGTTGTGACTGGGTACCCTCACCAAGACCCTTGCCTGCCATACCGCCTGAGCCAATAGCAATCTTTGACTGGTTAAGACCATAGCCTGCCCCCGTTGGATCTGATTCGCCCTGGTCAAGGAATACAAACAGGCGGCTGAGCTGATATTCTCGCAAGAGCAAATAGTCGCCCTGTCCGCCACGTCTATTGTCGTTCCAGGTGAATTGATTTACCCAAAATACCGAAGACACAACTATGACGCCACCCAGAATGAGAATCAACATATAGCGCAGCTTTGCTCCCCCTAAGAAAAGCATTCCTACCATAAGCACCAAGAACACAAGACCTGTACCTAGATCTGGCTGGGTCATAACGGCAAAGAAGGGAATAAGGGAAAGTCCCACTACCTTCGCAAAATCTCGCCAATCATCCAGCTTGCCACCATAGCGCGAAATAAGTGCTGCTAGCAGGACTATCGTGACTATTTTTGCGGGCTCTGACGGTTGCAAAGATAAAGCATCTACACCAGGAACACCAATCCAGCGCGTTGCATGAGAGATTTCCCTTCCAATAAAGGGCAGTCG
This sequence comes from Coriobacteriia bacterium, assembly GCA_009785705.1. Lineage (GTDB taxonomy): Bacteria > Actinomycetota > Coriobacteriia > WRKU01 > WQUG01 > WRBW01. Next base: position 3,792 of record WQVS01000020.1, on the reverse strand, counting down.
TGGCGATATCAACAGAAAAACATTAAGAGCAAAGAGGGGCATAAGCCAGTGTTCAAACTTTCGGTAGTCAAAAAGCCAGACGACTGCCATAAGGATCAAGCCCAGGGCAACACCTTGCATCTGACGTGCCCAGCTACCATCACCACGCACAGCAGTCTGCAAAAAGAAAGCACCATAGGTCAGAATCAATATAAAGGTCACCAACAAAGCTGGATGCACCCATCGATTCAATATGCCCCGAATATCAATCATGCTGTACTGCTACCCATCTACCTTTCGTTATTCATCAATGCTTGCTGGTCCAGGTAAGTGCATAGTTGCCTTATTAGAGAGTGAAGCGCACAATGTGCGTGAGTCTTCTGATAAGGTGGCTAGGCGCTCATATGAACTATCGAGAAGGATCGTTAACATCTATCCATCCTTCTTCTATCTCAAATATTTCTGCAAAAATCTGCCTCACTGCTGGGGCAGCAATACCTCCACCAGAATGCTCTGTCATGACTACCGCTAAGTATTGCGGGTCATTCGCTGGAGCATAACCTACAAACCAATTATGGCTGTCTCTATCGCGCTCTCCCGTTCTTGGGTCTCTGCGACCGGTTTCTGCAGTTCCTGTTTTGCCAGCAACAGTCACGGGAAAGCCGCTAAAAGTTGAGCGACCTGTTCCTTGTGTGACTACTAGACGCAAGGAATCACGGATGACTTCTATGGCATACTCGCTTACTTCTGGTTGGATTTCACTTTCCTCTGGCTGCATTTCGCGGATGACTTCTCCCCTACTGTCGCGGATTGAATGCAGTAGCTGTGGGCGCAGGGCAGTTCCTCCGGTAACAAAGGGGATGTGAGAGTAAGCAACCTGCAAAGGAGTCGCTAACATGTCACCCTGACCGATGGACATATTAACCGTGTCCCCTGCAATCCATTGTCGGTATTCAGGAAAATCCCTGTTAAATTCATATTTCCACTCAGCGTCAGGAACGCGTCCGCGGTGCTCACCTGGCAAGTCAATCCCCGTCCGTCTGCCATACCCAAAGCTGCGTACAACTTCTTGAATTTCTTCATCGCCATCTCTTGCGCCATCGTTGTACCATCGGTGATGGAAGGAGCGACCCATCTCATAGAAAGGGATGTCACAAGAGTCAAAATTTGCACGATATAAGTTTGCTCCCCCGTGTCCTGAGCGCAACCAACAACGCCAGGGCCACTGATCCCCAAAGCCTGTCCAGGTACCAGTACAGACATAAGTCCTGTTTGCATCCCAATCAAGTCTGTCGATGGCAGCGACAGTCATGAAAGACTTGAAGGTTGAAGCTGGTGGCTGCGGAGAGCTGATGGCACGATTGGTAAGCGGAAAGTCCGAATCGTCACCGATAAGCTCCGCCCAGCGATCTGGATGAATACGGCCAAGAAATTCGCTCGGATCGTAGGTAGGATAGGAAGCCATAGCTAGTATCTCGCCCGTATTAGGGTCCATCACTATGGCAGAGCCTGCCCGTGCATCACTATAGCCCCTACGCTGCGCCTGACGAAGGGCCTCAGGCAAAGCCCTTTCTGCTGCACGTTGTATATCAAGGTCGATAGTTAAGTAGATATCTTGTCCGGGAGTCGGGTCTGTTTCTTCCACAACACGCTGCAGGCGTCCCTGAGCATTTACCTCAAGAACACGTGTGCCGCGTACACCCTGTAGTATGTGTTCAAAGGACAACTCCACCCCTGTTTTCCCCACGATGTCACTTGTGAAATAGCCATCGAAAGCTTCCAATTCGAGCTCTTCATCAGAGATACCCCCTGTATAGCCCAAAACATGTGCTGCTACAGAGCCATGAGGATACTCTCGTACAGCGCGAGCCTCAACCTCTACCCCTTCGAATTTCTCAGCATGTTCAGCAATGTAAGATATTGTTTCTATGGGTACATCTATGGCAAGCAGACGTGGTTCTAGTGGGCCTTCTCTTCTGGTGGTCAGGCTCTCTACCACTTCTTCTTTTTCCATATCAAGTGTCTGCGCCAGGAGGCCAACCCATTCCTGCTGAGCTTCGCTTAAGTCATCAAAATATTCAAAACTATCAATGCGTAGGGCTGGTGCCGTTACTGCCATAGTGGGACGATTTGTTACAAGTTCTCTGCCCTCACGGTCAAAAATACGTCCCCGGATGGCCTGCGAAGTAGTCACACGTCGCAGATTATTATTGGCACGATCCTGGAAATGGTCATACTGGATGACCTGCAGTGTCCACAGGCGAAAGACAAGTACAACACCAATAGCCAATACCAATAGTCCTATGAGAAGTAATCTTTTAGTGGTACTTGTGTCCATATCTATAATTCTGACCTTACAAATCCATCTTTGCTAGGTCATTCTCTTGAAGGTATTTTTTTCTGCACTTGCCCCTAGGCGCAAAAATTTCGTTAATAAAGGAAGGCAGGCCACAGCTATGAGCATCGCATAGAGTGCACCTGGCAAGGCGCGCGTTACTAGGGCAACGAAAAAGTTCATGGGCGCGCCAAGAGTTGTAATCATAAGTAAATAGATAGTCTCTGCAATAAGGCTCGCCGCACCCAGTACCGTAACAGGCAAAACCCACGAATGGGCAAAGATTTGTTCTTTCAATATGCCTGCTACAAAGCCCGTCAGGGTAAGTGCCAAAGCCATGGGTCCTACGACTGCTGCACCAATAAGGTCAAAAAGTAGTCCTGCAATGAATCCAACAATCGTTCCCTCTTTGCTGCCACGCACAAAAGCAATAACGATGACGGCAACCATGAGGAAGTTAGGTGTGACATTCAAAATGGTCAAAGCTGGCGCAAACATAATTTGTAGCACTAGCGCCCCTAAGAGAGTTAATGTTGTTGTGGTGAGACGACCCATGCTAGCTACCCCCTGGTTCTGGCAGTTCAGGCTTAGGTAGATTATCGGTGCTAGGAGGCGCATCTAAAAGTATGAGCACTTCCTCAAGTCTGTCTAAATTCACAGTAGACCTAACTGATATTGTTTGATAAAGAGTGTTGTGGTCACCATCTGTGCGAATAACTTCACCTATGATAAGTCCCTTGGGAAATACTCCACCAAGACCTGATGTTAAGACTCTGTCTCCTGGTTCAATTGTGGCATCTACTGGTATGAAATTGAGACGCAGTTCCCCGCCCAGCGAACCCTGCACTGTACCTAGTTGGCGATCGCGCTGTACTAAAGCTGCGACCCCACTGTTCTGATCGGTAATTAGACGCACCTTGCTATAGTTGGGTCCAACCTCGATGGTAGAGCCCAACAAGCCCTGTGCAGTCACTACGGGCATGGCTAGGTCGACTCCGTCACGAGTACCACGATTAAGTACGATGATTCTTTCATAGCTACTGCTGGGAAGCCCTATTACTGATGCAGGTAATACTGCCTCATCAGGGGTACCTGTAGGTACAGAGCTCATGAGTTCTGTAAGGCGCTCATCCAAAAGTCGCATTTCTTCTAGTTCCGTAACACGGGCGCGCAGTTCATCGTTTTGGTCATTAATGGCCTGCAGTTGACTACGTGATACACCTAGGTCTCCTGCCCAGTTGAAGAAATTGCGAACAGGAGAAGTTACCCGGGTACCTGTTGCTTCTAATGGGGTTGCGACCGTCTGAACAGCTATGCGGACATTGTGCAAGGGGCCGCCCTCTGGCACTTCGCGGAACCAAAGAGTCGTGATAATAAGGGACAGGACAATAAGGCCAATCAGCCAGCCATAAGGCTTGCGCAGCGTACCATCATCCGAAGGATTCAGGTGCTCGTTATTGCCTCCGTAACGCATGCGC
>WQVS01000019.1 GCA_009785705.1 Coriobacteriia bacterium | reverse complement strand
ACTGGTTACGGGGGCTGAACCACTCTACTTCCTTGACTACATAGCTATAGGCAAAATTGAAAGTAGTCGCATGGAACAGCTGGTGGAGGGTGTGGCAGAAGGATGTCGTCAGGCAGGATGCGCACTCATTGGGGGAGAGATGGCAGAACATCCCGGAGTCATGGCAGACGATGCTCTGGACATGTCGGGCTTTTGCACTGCTGTAGTTGATAGACCAAGCATTATCGATAATACGAACATTCAGCCAGGAGACCTTATTTTTGGACTGGCTTCAAATGGATTTCACTCCAATGGTTATTCCCTGATTCGCCGCGTTATTGAGGGCATTAATCTTAATAGTCGATTCCTGGATAGCAGCAACCTTTCTCAGGAAAGCTTAGACGCAAAAGAGGGCGAGACCACACTAGGACAAGCCCTGCTAGAACCAACACGTATTTACGTCAAGCTAATTCTTGATTTGCTGCGCAAGGATATTCCTCTCAAAGGAATGGCACACATCACTGGTGGAGGCATTACAGAAAACTTAGATCGTATCTTGCCAGAAGGTATGGATGCTGTGCTGCAGCTGGACTCGTGGACGATGCCTGCCGTTATGACTTATGTCTGCAATTTAGCTAAGCTAGACCAAGAAGAAGCACTACGCACCTTCAACTGCGGCATAGGATTTGCCTTGGTCGTTAGTCCAGAAGATGCACCTAGTTTGCGCGCTGCTCTAAACGCCGCCAATGAGACCTACTTTGAAATTGGTAGCATTGAAGCAGCAGAAGAGGGGCAGGGACGTAGTGTCAGATATCTCTAGCAAAAAGCTACAGCTAGGAATACTTCTTTCGGGTGGTGGCAGTAATCTGCAGGCGATTGTCGATGCTATTGATGCAGGTCACCTTGATGCCGAGATAAGTGTCGTTATTTCAAATAAGCCAGATGCCTACGGACTAGAGCGGGCAAAAATAGCAGGGATTTCTGCCATTGGACTCAATCCAAAAGACTTTGCAGACAGGAATGCCTTTGACCAGGCAGCCCTAAATGAGCTGCGTAAACATCAAGTTGACTGGGTCGTTATGGCAGGCTACATGCGCCTCTTAACAAGCACCGTACTTGATGCCTATCCTAACAAGGTGCTAAACCTGCACCCATCACTTCTGCCGTCCTTTGTAGGGGCACATGCCATACGCGATGCCTTAGCTGCAGGTGTACGCATGACAGGGGTCACTGTTCATATCGCAAACGAAATATTCGATGAGGGACCCATAATTGCTCAACGTGCTGTACCAGTGCTGCAGGACGACAATCATGACAGCCTAGCGCAACGAATCCATGCAGTAGAACATGAACTTTATCCTGAAGTCTTGCAACTAGTAGCAGAGGGCCGAATCAGCGTAAGCAGCGGTAGAGTACGTATTGAAGAGTAAGCAAAATCCAGTAATGCCCCGCCATGTCGTATCCTTGCCGCAGAGGTGCGCGACATCTAGTCCTGACCTTGTTCAATTGAAAGGAAGCAGTAAGTGAGTCCATCTAGCCCTACAATAAAGCGTGCCCTAGTATCAGTAACCAACAAAGAGGGCATTGTAGATTTCTGCCGAACTCTAAGAGATGATTTCAACATTGAGATAATCTCAACAGGGGGGACAGCGACACTGCTTAACAATGCAGGCGTTGCGGTGACCTCCATAGAGGATGTTACAGGCTTTCCAGAAATGATGGACGGACGCGTGAAGACCCTGCATCCAAAGGTCCACGGGGCGCTGTTGGCATGCCGCGATAATCCTCAACACATGCAGTCAGCAAAGCAGCACGACATTGTTCCGATAGACATGGTGGTTGCAAATCTCTACGCTTTTGAGGCGGCCGCAGCAAGGGACGACCTAAGCGAAGAAGGCACCATTGAACATATCGACATCGGCGGTCCCAGCATGCTACGCAGCGCTGCAAAGAACTTTGCCAGTGTCACAGTGGTCACCTGTCCAGACTCTTACGACGACATCACGGCAGAGCTGCGCAAAAATGCAGGCTCAACTACGCTGGAGACACGCAAGAGACTTGCCCAAAAGGTTTTCGCGCTGACCTCTGGTTATGATATGGCGATAGCCCGTTATCTTAGCGGGGAATTTTCGTGTGAGCAGGGCGCAGAAGAACTTTACTTAGATTTAGAAAAAATCCAAGATCTGCGCTATGGAGAAAATCCTCATCAGTTAGCAGGCTACTATAGATTCAAGGGTGATATCTCGCATACCTTAGCTGACGCAACGCAGCTCCAGGGCAAGGCGCTGTCTTACAACAATATCCTTGACACAGATGCCGCATGGACAGCTGTACGTGAACTAACAGAGCCCAGCTGCGTCATTGTCAAACACACCAATTCCTGTGGCGCAGCCAGTGATTCTGTTCTTGCAGCAGCCTATCATAAGGCATGGCAAGGCGATCCCATATCAGCCTTTGGGGGCATCATAGCCTTGAACCGCCCCGTGACTGCAGCAGTAGTCGAAGCCATTTTTGCTAATAAGCAATTTGTGGAGGTACTTATTGCTCCTAGCTTTGAAGCAAAAGCACTGAACATGCTGGCATCAAAGCCAAATATGCGTGTTCTTGAAACAGGAGGAGTAAACCCTCCAGGCGGCAGACCAGCCCTGCGCAGTATAGAGGGTGGCGTATTGATTCAGGATGAAGATACGACAACAGAGAATCCAGACTCCTTTGTTCTGGCAGGCACAATTGCCTTAGATGAAGACGACATGGCAGATTTAGCTTTTGCTTGGAAAATGTGCAAGGGCATAAAAAGTAACGCGGTAGTCTTGGCAAAAGATTTGCAAATGCGCGGAATGGGAGCAGGGCAGCCCAACAGGGTAAACTCTGCACGCCTAGCTATTGAGCAGGCAGACCGTCAATTCAAAGACGAATCTTCAGGCGCAAGAGGTTGTGTGGCGGCCTCAGACGCTTTCATTCCCTTTCCTGATACGGTAGAGGTTTTAGCAGCAGCAGGAGTAAAGGCAATAATCCAGCCAGGAGGCTCGATTAGGGACGCAGAAGTTCTGGCAGCAGCTGAAGCAGCAGGCATAGCGATGGTGCACACCAACAAACGTCACTTCCGTCACTAAGATTATGTCTTAAGTATTGTTACATAATTTTGACACAAATTAATAGTAAATTAGTGCCAAATGTGATGCTAGAATATTAGTGTGGCAAGCCTTAAGGGCTATAGTTGGTGAGCTATGCCACACAGTGAGGATAAAATACAACATTAATTGAATGTGCGGTGAAAGCTGAGGGTTGCAATGTATTGCGACATTGGTTCCGTACGTAAAATTAAACAAACGCGAAGCTCCTGCGCCAAACTTGGACTTGCTTTGGTCTTTGTCTCGATTCTCTTATTTTGCACAGGCTTCCTGGCTCTTTCTGTACCTGCAGCAGAGATTGAACTAGAAGATAGAGCAGAGCCAACCCATTACCCGGCAGAGACTATTTCTGAAGAAAGCAGCGATACTCTCAGTTCGCTGACAGCGCCTGTGCTTGCAGAAGACTTAGGTATCGTCAAAGAATTCAGTGCACTCGAAGACCCCTTCTTGTTTACAGAGGAAATCGAAGAAGGAATTGCGCTAGCTGATGCTCAAATTTTTGAGGAAGGCCTGACAACTTACGCAGACATAACACCTCTTCTTGAACCCATCCCGTCAGAAGCAAGGACAAGGGCTGTTGGCTCAGAATCACAGCTCAATTCAGCAGTTGACGCTGCCAACAGGGGAGAAATCGACTACATATACTTTGTCAGAGATATCTCTTCAGATGGAATCAACAACATTGATCAGGCGGGACTTCTTAATGGGGGACAGGGACTTACCATTGATGGTAGAGGAAATTTTCTCAATCATAGCAGCAACAGCAACGGTTCGAGTCTCTTTAGGGTTCGTGGGGGAGGAAGCGCACGTGCTTTAACCATTAAGAATCTTGACATCAATACTGGGGGCGGTACGGGGAGCGGAGACAATGCATCAACGATCGCTTTTGCAACACGGTCAGGCGCAGACTCTGTCTCAACGGCAGCAGACTCAATCCACTGGACAGTCAATCTCCACAATGTGCGCTCTACTAATGCCAATCAAGAACCTGTGATTGTGCACAGAGGGCTCATTGCGCTTTCTGATGGAGTCGTCAATTTTAGTGGAGATAACTTTTGGCATCTAGGGCAAAGACGCACATTAATTAATGCTCGCCAGGTCAACTTTGATGGGGGCAGTACAACCCTGCTTCTGGACCGTGGTGGTAATCGAGTAATCAATGGAATGAATGTTGGTGGGGTATCGGCGCGAGATGCACGCAGAATGAATGTGATTAGATCAAGCCCTTCAAATAACACTGCTCGTGAACTGGGTGTTGGGGTAACGCTTACTAATGGGGCGCACGTTACTATAAATCGAAATGTGACAGACTCTAGCGGTTCAGGAAGAATGGGATATGCTGTTCTTATCGACTCGGGTTCTTTGGCGACTGCTGCTTCTACAGCAAGGCCTGCTACACTTTACCTTTCGGGAGGATCAAGCCTAAGTGTTATAGGAAATAGCCGTGGCAACGGCAACATTTCTGATGAAAATAACGGCATTGTTGCGGTAAAGGGTGGTAGTGGCGGGGTTAGTCTTAGTGAGGGAAGTGAGCTTCTTGTACACAATACTCGTCGCGGAACAGGCTCAGATGCGGGAACTTCAGCCCTATTCCAGCAGATTCGGGGCGGAGTCTTTACTATGGATGGTGAAGGCACAAAGGCTACTTTTATAACAGAAAGCGCTCAAGCTAACAGACAGGCTACAGTACGATTTTTCATGCGTGGCGGAGAAAGCAATCAGACTCTCAGTGTTACCGACGGTGCAGAACTCAGCATTGAGCGCCGCCACTCCGGATCAGATTCTTCTGTGGCAGCTTTGCGTTTTGGACAGGGCACAGGTAATGGCTTTTATGTCAATAATGGAATTGTCAACATAGTCAATGAGGGAAACGGCAGTAATCTTAACCCAGGAACTTCTGACAGAAATGGGTTTAATGCTGGTGTAGAGTTTGCCGACAATTCATGGTTCTTTCGTATTCACAATGATTCTGATATGCAAGTGCGTGCCAATAGGGGTGCAGCGATTAATGCTCGAGGGTATTCACGGGGTGAGATATCAGTAACAGCTGGAGCCAATTTCACTGCTATGGGACGTACGGCTGGTGCAGGGGACAATGACGCTATCATTAGGGCAACAGGTGGCAATGTTCATTTTAGTATGGACCAGCCTCAATTGTATGATTTTGTTAATATGCGTCCAGGTGGCGGGCGTGTTTTTGCCTTAGGTTCGGCTGCAGGAAATACCTTTATTTCAACTGCTTCTGATGTGTCTGTGTGGCGCAGAGGGGTAAATGTCTGGAATGGAGATCCTGACCGTCACTGGACACTTATTGATGTGAGACTGACAGGTGCGCACTTGCGCACTATTGATACAAACATGTCTTCTCCAGAATTTGTGGACTATTACAACACTTCTCCCAATTCAAGGAGGATGGAGAATTTTACACGCATTAGCGGAAACAATTCTTTCCCCATGATAAATGAAGCCCTAGATTTAACTAATGCCGATAGACATGTACGAGCACTCGCAGAGGTTCCACAAGGTCGTATTCGTGAATCGCGTCCTGCATGGACCAATGAGATTTGGGCTGACGTTTTACATACCTGCGGTCAGACAGAGACAACTCAAATCATATCAAGTAACGATGCTCCCTTGGGGACTTTGGTACGCTCTCACTACAACGAATCTCTTTACGAAGTTGAGCGAAATGCAAAAAATATTCAAGGCTCGCTTAAGATGACTCATGACGATGCTAGATTTCTGCGTGCAGGAGATACGTATCAAATTGATGATGCGTGGAGATCTTCAGAAGCAAATCTGTCAAGAAGGCATCAGGCGTCAAATGTGCCTCCCTCTTTTGATTTGGGAACAGTTCGTGATGTAATGCCCCCTATGCCCGTTCTTATCAACAGCATGGTAGTACCTATCCATGAAACAGAATTCGGGGGTACCTGGAGCCTAGAAGATGAATTTGATGACGGCCCTCTTATCGGGAGTGAGGGCATTAAACTTCATGCACTTGGTGATACTGGCTCTAGGCGCGAAATCGCAGGCTCTGGATTTGTTAGCGATGACAATAGTTGGAGCTTCACTGCGCGTCCTGGGCAGCTTTTTGCAGGGGACTTTGTGTGGGTGAGCCTTGCAGATAGGCAAGATCCTCCCAATTGGAATCCTCTACAACCAAGCCCTATGCGAGACAGGATGATTCCTGAAGCTTCATGGTTTATTGTGTCTCCAGATGACGTGCTGCCCGTTATTGTTCAAACTTTTTACGAGGGCATAGAATACATGCCTTATCGCCTTGTATCAAACCAGTTAACTGCCCCTGGTCCAGATCAGGAAAGAACAGTAGTTATTGGAACAGGCACTTCCACAGAAGACCGTGTCTACACGCCATCACGCGATCGTCAGGGATACATTGTAGATAGAATTGAACTGCGTGGACTAGGTGGCAGCGTAACAGAAATAGAGATTGGACCAGATGGACGCCCTCTAGCCCCTATCCAGGTGTCTCTGGAAAGGTCCACAATCCATGTGCACTATGTGCTAGATCCGGATTATAGACGTAATCTCTCTGTAGAGTTTAGGTTTGCTGACTTTGGGCGCACAGGGGCTAACAGTTGGACTCTGGAAGTGCCTGTACCCTACACAAGGGTGCGTACTGGCACCTACAATCAGACCGGAATAGACCGCTTTGCAAGTCGTGAAATTGGCGATTTTCATATTACGGAAACTTTGACCCATTCTGACGTTCAATCACTAATTGATGCACTCTTCGAGGATTTCTATGACCCTGAGTCAGGAGAAACAATCCCAGCTGTTCTAGGAGAGTTACCCAGAGGTTTTGTCCCCTGTCCCACTGAGCATATCGAATTGCCTGCGCGCGGACCAGGAAACAATACTCCGCAACTAGAGTTTCCTGTGACTATGTCAGACCTTGATGCATCTCGCGTATCTGCAAGCGCAGATGCAGAGCGCAGACCGATAGTCATAAACTATGTAGCAACCTTAGAGACCGTCACCCTAACGCAGGAGGTTGAGCGCTGCCCTGAACTGCACACAATCCAGGGTGCAAACTCTGCCCGATTAGAAATGTTTGACAATATGTCTTTCAATTATCAAATTGCTTTATCCAGAGGACCTGTTGGTGGCAGAATTTCTGATACTGATGAGAGTACTGAGGAATGGAGGAATCATCGTCTTTTGGTAACGATTGAGTCCGAAAGAGCAGAGCCCGACGAAGATACAGGGGTGCTTCCAGCATGGGCACGTTATGTAACGCACACTTGGCATGGTGGGGGAGCAGGCAATGTTAATGGCGCGATTCGTATTGGCACTTGGAACAATACAACAGGGGGTTCAGGAGGTGCAGGATTGTCTGATTCTGGCGCAGGGACAGGAACCCCTCCCAATGCTGCTGCTAGCAGGAATAGACGCATTGGAATAGATGACATGGTGCGCATTGAAAATGTGCCTTCGACTGCTTATATCGCTGTTACACAACAAATAAGTGGAGCAGAAGCAGGAAGCTCTTCTTCTCCTGGAAATCGCGATGTAGAATGGCTAAATGAAGTAATTCATAATCACCATGAAAGAGACTTTACAGATTCTTACACAGATAGGCAGTACCTGTGGCCGCCGTCTTTGACGCACACACCCAGCAATGCTTCACATAACACTAATCACGCTAATGTTTTGTCGACAGATACGAATCCCAGCTATATTCCTGGTCGTCCTATGGGAAATGATGGAAGAGATTTTGGTTTTCGCGTTATTCCCAAAAAGACATTTGAGCTAAGGATTGTTAACAGTCTTAGCGGCACAGGTGTTGATGCACATAGAGCGCGCAGCTTCAGCATTCAGATAAGGGATGAAAACAACAACTACCTTCCAGTAGGCGACAGGCTCATGTTGTGGCTGGGTGACCATGAGCCCGAATTGGTGAGCACTGATTCTGAAGGGAATGAAAGCTATGAAATGGTGCGCGTTTTAACCCCTGTTTCTGTGGGACAAAACGGAATAATCAGTGAAGGTCTTCAACCCCTTCTTCCTGGTGAATCTTTTACACTTATGCGACTGGGTGGGATGCATCAAGTAAGGGTAATAATGTTGGAGTTCCCTGGACATGAAAGTTACGATGTAGTTCATCGCTATACCCGTGAATCTGAAAACATTGAAAGTGAAGAGCTTCCTGGCATGACTACGGAAATGATAAGTCTTAACAGGAATCACTTAGAAATTGTCTTTAACAGTTATAAGGATGAGCCTCCTCCACCTGCTGGTTTGATGATTCGTAGCTCGTCTCTCTTAGCATTAGGACTTGTTCCCATAGCTGCCTTGATGATACTGCTAAGCGTGCGTAAGCGCAAAGAATTAGAAAGGTTTTGCTTAAAGACAATAAATACTCCATAGCTTCCAGTCTGCCTTTCCTTTGTTATACTTAGTCGCATGATGAAGAGAGTTTCACTTTGGATTTTATTGATTGTTGCACTGGGTGTTTTGGGCTGGTCTGGTTATGAGTATTACCAGATTCACCAAGTTACTGCTGAGGGCAATGAGACCTTTGATGCGATTCGTGACCTTGCCATTTCTGGTGGTGAAGCTACGGATCGTGATGTAGAGCTGGGGATCCCTCCTAGAGATATTGATTGGGATGAACTACATGCTTCGGTTAGTGAAGACATTATAGGATGGATATATTCCCCTGGAACGTCTATTGACTATCCTATTATGCGCGCTGACGACTATGTGTTTTTTCTCTATCACCTGCCAGACGGGACTCCTAATAACAACGGCTCTATTTTCCTCGACTTTAACCATAGCCCAGATTTTTCTGACGATTTAAGTGTTATCTATGGACACCACATGAGATCAGGGGCAATGTTTGGCACCTTGAACCACTATCGTGAACAGTCGTTTTTCGAAGATTATCCCGTCATGTTTCTTTACACGCCTCAGGGCAACTATCGAGTCGATTTAATGTATGGATTTGTGGTGGCAGAAGGCGAATGGCGCTTGCGTGCTTTTATGTTTGAGGAAAATGTTCCAGAGTTGCTTGAATTTGGAGCAGGAAGAACTACCTTCAGCAGTGATGTTCGCTGGGAAGAAGGAGACCGTATCCTTGCCCTATCGACTTGTGAATATGACTTTGATGATGCTCGCTATGTTGTATTAGGGATTTTACGCTACTAGTACCGTATACTAAAAAGGTGCCCTGTCCAGGCACCATAGAAATTCTAAGCCGAAATATAGAGGAGGAAAGTATGGAAAATATGGGAGATATTGTCTTAATCGCCTTTGTAGTTCTGCTGGTTGTTACAGGAAGCATTATTTATGCAGGTATTGTTATTACCAGTCAGCAAACAGTAAAGATTGTTGAGCGTCTAGGTAAGTTTCACCGCATTGCGCAGCCAGGCTTTAGTTTGCGTATTCCTGTTTTGGACCGCGTGGTTGCAACCTTAAATCTGCGTGTTCAGTCACTGGATGCTGATCTTGATACAAAGTCAAAGGACAATGTATTTGTAACAGCCCAAGTATCTACGCAGTATCGTATTGATCCGCAGCAGACTGCACAGGCCTACTACGAACTGTCAGATCCAGAGCGTCAGATTCAAGCCTACATCGCAGATGCAATTCGTAGTGCCTTGCCACAGATGGACTTGGACCAAATCTTTGAGAGAAAAGATGACGTTGCTCGTACAGTACAAAAGAACCTTGCAGATGGTATGCAGGGCTTTGGTATCATCATTGTAAATACACTTATTACGGGTATTGACCCAGCGCGTGATGTAAAAGATGCCATGAACAACATTAATGCTGCCCAGCGTCAGCGTATTGCAGCACAGGAAATAGCAGAAGCTGACCGTATCAAGGTAGTAACGCGTGCGCAAGGTGAAGCAGAGCGCCAAAAGCTCGAAGGTAAGGGTATTGCAGATCAACGTCAAGCCATTGTAGACGGTCTGGCAGCATCGTTTAAGCAACTGGAAGAACATGGCATGGACGAACAAGAAGTTCTGAACCTGCTTATGCTAAACCAGTACATGGATACACTCCAACGTCTAGGAGAGCACGGTAAGACTTCTACTATCATGCTTAACGGAACTCCAGGTGCCATGGGTGACCTGCGCCAGCAAGTAATGGAGGCTATAGTAGGCGGCAAGACTTTCGCTAAAGAAGACGAGTAGAGACCAGTCGCTTAATCGTTATAGAGAGCCTTAGCAACAGCGTGCTTTCCCTTTTGAAAACAGAGGGAGGCACGCTGTTTTTCTTGGCACGGTCATGTGCTAAACTTTGAGGGTTATGATGACATTTAAGGGAATATAATCGGAACATAGTTCTGTGTATTTAAAATCGCTCAAATTAAAGGGATTCAAGTCTTTCGCAGACCGCAGTCTTCTGGCTTTGCAGCCAGGAGTCACCTGTGTCGTGGGACCAAACGGATCAGGTAAAAGTAACATCACTGATGCTGTTCTTTGGGTGCTGGGAGAGCAAAGCGCAAAGTCTTTGCGTGGTCAGTCTATGGAAGATGTCATCTTCGCAGGTTCTAGTGCACGTCAAGCTGTGGGTGTTGCAGAAGTTGACCTAGTGCTGGACAACAGTGACGGCTACCTGCCACTTGAGTTTAGTGAGATAACCATTACACGCCGCATGTATCGCAGTGGCGAGAGCGAATATCTTATCAATCAAAGCCCCACACGTTTAATGGACATCTTAGATCTGCTACATGACAGCGGTTTGGGGCGAGAAGCTCATTCAATCATTAGTCAGGGACGTCTAGCCGAAGTTCTGGATGCACGCCCCGAAGTACGCCGCGCCCTAATTGAAGAGGCTGCAGGCGTCTTAAAACACAAAAAGCGTAAAGAGCGCGCACTGCGCAAGCTAAAGGGGCTCGATGGTCACCTGTCGCGTGCCAGTGATATTGCAACAGAGATTGACCGCCAATTGCGACCTCTAGAGCGTCAGGCAAGCAAAGCTGTAAAGCATGCAGACTTGAGCCGTGAACTGCGTGAAGTTGAGGTGGCACTGGCAGTAGATGACTTGCGTGTGCTACAAGCAGAATTTGAGCAAGTTGCAAAGCGTGAGAAAGAGGCAGACGCAGCCCTTGAACTTGCGCGCTTCGACCATAGTGAACGTCAGAAAGAACTTGAAAAACTACAGCACATGCTGGAAGAAAAAGGACTTTTTGTAGGCGATATCGGCGAACAGCGTCGTCGTTGTGAAAAAATTGTAGAACGTTTAGAGGGTGGCAAGCTTCTCCTTGATGAAAAGGGCAAGAATCTAGTATCGCGCTTCTCAGAATTGCGCCAAACCATGCATGCTGCTGAAAAGCGCGTTGGTCAGGCGCGTGAAACACGCGATAGTCTAGCCAGTGAGCGCGCAGAGGCTGATACAAAACTAGAAGTTCTCTATCAGCAACTGGCAGAAGCGCGCCGTAGCTCTGAAGCAGCAAAACGTGCCCGTGTAGAAGCTGATATGCAACTATCCCAGCTTGTGACAGAAGTACGACAGGCATCTGCTCAGGTTAAAGACTGCAATGAACGCATGTTGAAGAGTGACCAGGCTCTAGCATCTTTGTTGACGCAACGAGACCTATTGGGTGAGCGCTGTGAAGGACTGGAACAAGAAGCGGCAAGCTTGCGTGATACCTTGGGTTCACGCAGAACACGCTTCGATACCTTAGAGGCAGAGTGGACACTCAGTCAGCGTGAACGTACTCTGGCCTCTGCTGATGTTGATAAGCGTGTTCGTGTGGTTGAGTCTCGTAGGCGCGATGCAGAAACTGCCCGAGAAGCCCTCTTTGCCGCGCGTGCAGAACTGCAGGCAATTGAAGAGATTGACCGTGCCTTTGAATCTGCATCACCTGCCTTAACGAGCCTTGCTAGCTTGACAGAAAAGCCAGAGGGTTATCTGGGACCCATTGTTAATCATGTGCGTGTAAAATCAGACTCAGGTCTGACAGAACCTTTTGTAGAAACCTTATTAGGCAGCGATGTAAATGCCGTCTTTGTAGAAGACTGGCAGGCGGCTATTGAGCTAGGCAACTTGCTCGATAAAACGGGTACACCACGCGCAGAAATATCGATTATTCCCTTGACCTGCCAGGCACGCGGAGATATACAAGGCGGGGCAAAAAGCGCATCTAAGCAAAAGGAAGATGCTGCAAAACCCAGTAGTGGCAAAGCTCTGATGGATGCTTTGATGATAGAGGAACGTTTTGTTCCTGCCGTGGAATCCCTGCTGGGTGACATTTACTTAGTGAATACACTTCCAGAGGCAATTGCAGCAGCAGAGAAAAACCCCAGCTATCGCTTTGTGACAGCAGACGGTTCAGTAGTTTGGCCTAGTGGCAAGCTAGTGCTCTCACCTGTGACGAATCATGAAGCAACAGCCGGAGCAGAGGGTGCTGTAAATGCCAGTGTGCTTGCAAGAAAGCGCCGTGAAGTAGAGCTGCGTGATGGCATGGACGGACTTGACCAAGCTGTTGCAAATGCAGAGGGTGAAGTGGCCTTAGCAGAGGATGCCTTGAAGTTAGCCCAATCAGATGCCCTAGACCTTAATCAAAAGGGTGCTGCTATTGCGGGTGAACATGATTCCTTGCGAGCAGAAATTGGTCGCCTTGAAGCCCAGATTGCAAAACAAGATCGCGAACAGATTGATGCAGAGCGCAAGCTAAAGGGCATAGAGCGTGAGATTGGTATTCATGAGCCACGCCTTATCGAGCTTGATGAAGAGCGCGAAACTTCTGAGCAGCGACTTGCACAACTGACAGAGGCTCAAGAAAAGGCAACCAGCCAACGTGAGACTTTATTTATGGAAGAAATGGGTGCCAACAAGGTCACCAATGACTGCCAGGTAGACATTGCTACGACTAGTGAGCGCATTAGTCAGCTACGTACCCGCCTAACCCAGGTATCTGCTGAGGTCGAACAGCTAGAACTAACGATAACAACAAGCAAGCAGCTTGAGATTGCCCTGGAGTTACTGCGCGACAGATTGACGCCCCTGCATGAAGACTTTACTCATCTGTTAGAGCGCGCCCATCAGTGGGGCATCATGTTGCGCGATCGTGCAAACTTCGAACAGGCTGATAGTGCTACGTTACGAAAGACTGTATCAGATGCCCAGGACGCTGTCCGCAAGACAGCTGCCATAGTCGAAGAGCGCCTAGCAGTGCTAAGCGAGATTCGCGTAAGTAAGGGCCAGTGTGAAATCAAAGTTAACCAGGCAGTACGCACTGTTATAGAGGAACATCATACCCCTCTAGAGATGGCGTTAACTTTGCCTGCAGTAGAAGACCGTCATGCCACAGAAGATAAAGCTTTTGCTTTGCGCAAGCGCTTAGGCAAGTTAGGTGCAATTAATCCTGTGGCGCATGAAGAATTTGAAGCGCTAAAAGCGCGTAGCGAGTTTATGCACGGACAGATTGCTGACTTAAAGGCTGCGGCAAGCGCCCTTAACAAGGTGGTAGCAGCTATTGACCGCAAGATGAAGGAACGATTCTTGCTTACCTTCGAGGAAGTCGACAAGCATTTCCAAGATATCTTTTCGGTGCTATTTCCAGGTGGACGTGCTCAGCTGCTAATGACTGATCCTGACAATCCTGACGAAACAGGGGTGGACTTCTATGTTCAGCCACGCGGGAAGCGTCTGAAGAAGATGTCGCTGCTGTCAGGCGGAGAGCAGGCATTGACAGCACTTGCGATGCTCTTTGCGCTCAGTCGTAGTCGCCCCTGTCCTTTCTATATCCTAGATGAGGTTGAGGCGGCCCTAGATGATAGCAATCTGCGTCGTTTTGTAGCCTTCATTAACAGCATGCGCAAAGATACACAGTTCTTGATAGTTACGCATCAACGTCGCACTATGGAGATGGCAGATACTCTGTATGGAGTATCAATGCAGGCAGATGGTGTGTCGAAATTAGTCAGTCAGCACCTAGACCAAGCTATCAAGAGCCTTGAGGTACGCGCCTAAGTGCCCCGCTTGAAGGTTCACGTGCATAGCACGCTTCACCGTTCAACCAGAACACTTATGCATGCACCTCAAGTCCCTCAATCCAATAAGAAAGAATAGGAAGCCATGAGTACTAATCGTAGTTGGAAAGATCGTTTGTCTTCAGGCTTGGCCAAGAGTCGTGAGAGACTGGGCGGACAGCTCAATACCCTGATGGGTCGTGTTGTCGAGATTGATGATGATTTCTATGAGGATCTGGAAGAAACTTTAATTTCAGCAGACTTCGGCTTTGAGTCCACTATGGACATTGTTGAGAAGTTGCGTGAACAAGTTGCCGTGCGCGCCGTGGGCGATATGGACGGCGTACGTGAACTGCTTATCGAAATCATTGCAGGCGAATTCGAAACATCTGGTGACCCCTTCCAGTTTAGCCCCGTGACCATTCTTATGGTTGGCATCAATGGTACAGGTAAGACTACAAGCACAGGTAAACTGGCAAAGCAGGCGGTAGATGAAGGTCGCAGTGTGATTTTGGGCAGTGCTGATACCTTTCGTGCGGCTGCCGCAGAACAGCTAGATATTTGGGCAGAGCGTGCAAATGTAGACATCGTGCGACGCGACAGAGGAACCGATCCAGCCAGCGTGTCTTACGCCACTGTAGAGGCAGCACAAGAGATGGGTGCAGACCTTGCACTGATTGATACCGCGGGTCGCCTACATACGTCCCCAGACCTTATGAGAGAGCTCGAAAAGGTTCAGCGTGTAACGCGCGAGAAAAGCATAGCCCCAACCTTCACCGTGTTAGTAATAGATGCAACCACGGGTCAAAACGGCTTAGTGCAGGCCAGAGAATTCAATAAGCTATTGTCAGTGGACGCACTCATCCTGACAAAGCTAGATGGTACGGCAAAGGGCGGCATAGCCGTATCAATAGCCCGCGAATTGAAAGTGCCCATAGTGCGCATAGGGGTAGGAGAATCCATAGAAGATTTGCGCCCCTTTAATCCTAGAGAATTCGCCGAAGCCCTAATCGGACCTTAGAACACGCCAGACACTCAATATCCGCAGCAATAGTTTCCCCACAGCTTGTTTACGGTGCGCTAGACTCTTTCCTGTGTTCTTGCAGTTCGTTATACTTAAGGGTATTGTGAATTTCTGAAGGGAGCTTCCGACTTGTCCTTTTTTAAAGAAATACTGGGTCTTAGTGCCAGTGATATTGCAGTTGACTTGGGTACAGCTAATACGCTGGTATCTGTTCGCGGACGCGGTATTCAGCTAGTTGAGCCCAGCGTAGTTGCCATTGAACAAGACAGCGGACGTGTTCTAGCTGTTGGTGTTGAGGCAAAGCGCATGATTGGACGTACTCCCTCAAGTATTTCTGCTATCCGTCCTTTGCGCGATGGTGTTATTGCAGACTTTAATGTGACAGAGGCTATGCTTCGTTACTTCATCAATAAGGTTCGTGACAAAAAGTTCTTATGGCAATCGAAGCCCCGTGTTGTTGTATGTATTCCTTCAGGGGTAACTGAAGTTGAGAAGCGTGCTGTTTTTGAAGCAACTATGACGGCAGGCGCGCGTCAAGCATATCTTATTGAAGAGCCTATGGCAGCAGCTATTGGAGCAGGACTCCCCATTCAAGAACCTACGGGATCGATGGTAGTAGATATTGGTGGTGGAACAACAGAAGTTGCTGTTGTTTCATTGGGTGGTATTGTCGCCTCTGAGTCAAGCCGTACCGCAGGGGATGAATTCGATGAGGCGATTATCAACTATGTAAGGCGCACCTATAATGTTGCAATCGGTGAGCGTACCGCAGAAGAATTAAAGATAGAGATTGGTTCTGCCTGGCCGCTGGAAGAAGAGATTGACGTTGAAATTCGTGGCTTGGACTTAGCGACAGGTATTCCGCGCCCCGTTATCATGGAATCAGAAGAAATTCGTGACGCACTAGAAGGTCCCATTCTCGACATTATTAATGCAGTAAAGCGTACTCTAGAACGTACTCCGCCAGAACTCGCAAGTGACCTGATGGAATTCGGTATTGTTCTTACTGGTGGTGGAGCACTGCTACGTGGACTCGATGACCGCCTGCGCTACGAGACCTCTATGCCAGTTCATGTGTCAGAAACTGCACTGACTAACGTAGTAATGGGTTCAGCACATGCATTGGAAGAAATTGACGTATTGAAGAAGGTTCTTCAGGGAACGCGCTAGGCGACCCTGATGAATTTCGCCTAGGCAAATAAACAAACTAGAAGCACAGATAGGCTAGACAGACGTGAGCCCACTTACCTCTAAAGGATTCGGAAGACCTGGCTCTTACTTGCGCAATAAGGCAAGTGGTTCAACGCGCGCACGTCGTCCAGGTGGACGCAGGCGCATGCGTTACGGAGGCAATAACGAGCACCTGAATCCTTCGGATGATGGTACGCTGCGCAAGCCTTATGGCTGGCTGATTGGCCTTATTGTCCTGTCCCTTATTATCACGACTCTTTGGTT
>WQVS01000018.1 GCA_009785705.1 Coriobacteriia bacterium | reverse complement strand
GGGCAGGTTGGATGTTACTCTGCCGGGACGTACTACTCCTCTGGGTGCTCAGCACCTGATTAGTCGTATTCGCGATGAGATTGTCGATATCTTCGCAGGCATTGGCTATTCTGTGGCAGAGGGCCCTGAGGCGGAACTAGAATTCTTTAACTTCACGGCGCTTAATCACAGCATCCAACATCCTGCCCGCAGTGCCAGCGATACCTTTTATCTGCATGATCTCAGTGGAGAGGAGCATTCTGGTCCAGAGCCGAGTGAGCTTGTCCTGCGCACACATACAAGCCCTGTACAGGTGCGCACAATGCAGCGCCAGGAGCCTCCTATTTACATCTTGGCTCCGGGGAAGGTGTATCGTCGCGACGCGGCAGACCCTACGCACTTGCCACAGTTTACTCAGATGGAAGGTCTTGTTGTCGACCGAGACATTACTTTTGCTGACTTGCGCGGAACCTTGGACTACTTTGTCAAAGAGATGTTTGGCAAGGACCGCAAGACGCGCTTTCGTCCGCACTTCTTTCCCTTTACTGAGCCGAGCGCAGAGGTAGATGTCAGCTGCGGTATTTGCGATGGTAGTGGCTGTCGCTTCTGCGGAAACACGGGCTGGATTGAGATATTGGGCTGCGGCATGGTAGACCCAGAGGTCTTCAAGCATGCAGGAGTTGACCCTGATGTGTATACGGGCTTTGCTTTTGGCATGGGCGTTGACCGTATTGCAGCTTTGCGTTATGACATTCCTGATATTCGTATATTGATTGATGGCGACATGCGCTTTTTGCGCCAGTTTTAGAAGACTTGGCCGCGAGAGCTTGACTGCGAAGGACTTGGAATGGGAGCGCAAGGAAGGCTGTCCCTTCTACTGACTGAAGTCCCCATTTCCAGTCCTCGCCATTTGCCTTGTTCTAGATTTTGTCTTTGACCTTATGATTGAAAGAGAGCATTACTAATGCGCGTATCTTTAAAGTGGCTAAAAGAGATGCTTCCTGGCATCGAAGAGCACTATGCTGATATGGATAATTTTGTCTACACTCTAGACATGACCGGTACTGCTGTTGAGGCAGTTGAAACTGCAGGCGAGGCCCTTGAAGGCATCGTCGTGGGTCATATTACTGCAAAGGACAAGCACCCGAACGCAGATACCCTCTGGGTGACACAGGTTGATATTGGCGCAGGGGAGCCTGTGCAGATTGTGTGTGGTGCCGACAACTTTGAGGCGGGTGACAAGGTTCCCGTGGCAACAGTGGGCTCTGTCTTGCCGGGAGACTTCAAGATTAAAAAGTCAAAGCTGCGCGGGGAAGTTAGTATGGGCATGAACTGCTCTGCCCGTGAGCTAGGCATTGGCTCAGACGCCGATGGCCTCTTGATTTTGCCCGCAGATGCCCCTATTGGCATGCCTTTTGCAAGCTATTACGACATGGCAGATACGATTCTGGATTTGGAGATTACTCCCAATCGTCCCGACTGTCTTTCGATGCAGGGTGTCGCCCGTGAAATGGCAGCAGTATTTGGTCTGCCAAGCCCCGACTTCAGTGAGCCTAGCTTTGCTGACAAGGTCAAGGCTGAGCTTCAGCCAGCGGCAGAGGATGTCCAGTCACTAGTAGACATCACGATAGAGAATAGTGAAGATTGTCCGCGTTATGCTGCACGCGTGATTAGCGATATTACGGTGGGCCCCTCACCTGATTGGCTGGTTGAGCGCGTTGAGGCTGCTGGGGCGCGCTCCATTAACAACATTGTAGACATTACTAATCTGGTTATGTTCGAGACGGGGCAGCCCTTCCATGCCTTTGACCTTGACGCCATTGCGAAGAATGACGCAGGTCGTGCTGCTGTTATCGTGAGGCGTGCCTATGATGGTGAGCCTGGCGAGACCATCACGACCCTAGATGAAGTCGAGCGTAAGCTAACTTCGGGGAACTTGCTGATAACTGACCCCTCAGGACCTATTACCCTGGCTGGCGTAATGGGTGCAGCAAATACTGAGGTCTCTGCTACAACGAAAAACATTTTGCTTGAGGCAGCCGTGTTTGACCAGGTTGTGACGAGTCGCACCAGTCGCGGATTCCAGCTGATATCAGAATCTTCCTTGCGCTTTGAGCGTGGTGTTGACATTGAAAGTGCTACTGCGGCCTTGGATATTTGTGCAGAGCTTATTGCGCGATTGGGCGAGGGCAAGCTGGCAACAGGAAGCATCGACCATTACCCGAATGTCTACGAGCGACGCACTATTGATTTGCCCCTAGCAAAGGTAAATGCCCTGCTAGGTACAGACCTTACGCTAGATACTTGTGAGAAGATTTTGAACGACTTGCAGTTTGCTGTTGTGGCTGATGAAGGCGCAGAGCTGCTTTCTGTTACTGTGCCAGGCTTTAGAGATGAGGTTAGACGTGACGTAGACCTTATAGAAGAGATTTTGCGTCTGTATGGCATGGAGAACACTCCGACAACACTTCCTGGTGGACGTAAGCGTATTGGGGGTCTGACTCCTCAGCAGAAGCTGCGTCGTAAGGTGGAGCGCGTCCTTCGTGCACAGGGACTTTTTGAAACTTTGACTTTGCCCTTTGGGAATCCTGCAGACTATGAAAAGCTAGGCGTTCAGCCTAGCCTAGTGCAATTGCACAACCCGCTGTCGCAGGATCAGTCGGTTTTGCGCGCGCAGTTGCTGCCGAACTTGCTGCATTCTGTGGCTCTGAACCTGAAGCGCGGCACACGAAATGTGCAGCTCTATGAAAATGGCACGGTGTTTGAGGCAGTAGAGGGACGCAAGCAGCCAAAAGAGGCTGAACATATTGCAGCGGTGCTATGTGGGTCTTGGAACAAGCGCGGCTGGAATATGCCAGAATCAGAGATAGACTTCTACGATGCTAAGGGCATCATAGAGACACTTCTGCGTGAACTGGGCATTGCCAAGGCTCGCTTTGTTGCGGCAAATGATGAGGACTATCCTTACCTGCAGCCTGGGCGTATAGCAGAGCTGCACATAGGTGGACATGTTAGGGGAGTAGTGGGCGAGCTCCACCCCCGTGAGACAGCTACCTTTGATATCGGGGAGCCTGTTGTTTGCTTTGAGCTACAGTGCAAGGCTCTGTACAAGGCCGCTAGGGACCTGGACGAGGTGCAGATGCCTTCAAGGTATCCAGGCATTGAATTTGACATTGCCCTACTGGTAGATCGTGATGTGAGTGCAGAGAGCATTACGCAGCGCATTGAGAGCCTTGGGAAGAAGACTTATCTGAGCACTGTGCGCCTCTTTGATGTCTATGAAGGCAAGGGTGTTCCAGAGGGCAAGAAATCACTTGCCTTTAGCTTGAGTTACCGTGCCGACAGAACCCTAAGCATGGATGAGGTAGAGCCCCAACATGAAAAGCTGTTGGTGGGTCTGCAGAAATCAGCGGGCGCAACTCTGCGTGGTTTTGGTGGTGCCTAGCCGCTAAATCGAAGGGCTCACGTGCGTTGCACGCTTCACCCCTCGCTTCAACGCCTATGCACTCATCAAAACCACGCAAAGTGTAGGGTTTGGAGTTCGACGCCCATGCACTCGTCAGACTAGTTACGGGGATGAGTGCAGGGCTTGAAATCGCGCAAAGATGGCGATTTGAAGATAGTTAGTCGCTGAATTAGCTGTAAGATATAGTGAAATTGTATGAGATATAGAAACTTAAGCGAAAGGGTTAGTATACATGGGTAGTCTTAGTGCGGCAGTAGCACAGCCAGATCATAAAACAGGAGCAGACCTGTTGGGCGTTTTGCCTCAGTCAGCAGAAATCATTGATGGCCACCTGCATATCGCAGGTGTTGACATGGTAGAGCTTGCCCGCGAGGCAGGGACAGCTGTTTACGTCATGGACGAAGAACAGATTCGTAAGCAGCTTCGTGATTATCGCAAGCTGATGAGTAGTCACTGGGAACGTATCGGTGTCGCTTATGCAGGTAAGGCATTTCTGTCAAAGTCAATGGTGAAGCTGGTCGAGGAAGAGAATTGTAGCCTCGACGTTTCAAGTGGTGGCGAGCTAGCCATAGCCCTTGCAGCAGGATTTCCTGCAGACCGCATCTACTCTCACGGAAACAACAAAACAGAGAAAGAAATAATTGAGTGCATCGAAAGCGGCGTTGGACGCATCGTTGTCGATAGCTTTGAAGAACTGGACCGTATCTCAGCCCTTGCCGCTGCACGCGGAACAGAGCAGTCGGTATTGCTGCGCGTGACCCCAGGCATTAAGGCCGATACCCATGACTACATCACTACAGGCGCAGAGGACTCAAAGTTTGGTTTTGGCCTAAACGAAGGACTGGCACTTGAGGCAGTCAAGCGTGCTATCGCAGCCCCAGGAGTCAGCTATGAAGGCCTGCATATGCACATTGGCTCGCAAATCTACGCGCTTAATTCGTTTTCAGCTGCCATCGAAAAGATGGTGGAGTTTATCCATCAAATTAAGACAGAGCTTGGCGCAGACACAGGAACCCTAAACACTGGTGGTGGACTCGGCGTTGCCTATGGTGTGCCAGATGAGCCAGCGACAATCGAAGAGTACGCAGAGGTCGTAGTGCGCGGCATCAAAGAGGCCTGTGAGGCTCGTGGCCTAGCTATTCCTTGCATCGTGGTAGAGCCAGGTAGGTCAATCGTTGCTAGCTCTGGTGTCACTCTGTACACAGTGGGCACCATTAAGGAAATCCCCAACATCAGAACCTACATCAGCATTGATGGGGGAATGACAGACAATATTCGTACCAGCTTGTATCAGGCTCACTACGAGGCCTTTATTGCCAACAAGGCTGACCAGCCGCGTAGCACTACTGCTACGATTGCAGGTAAGCATTGTGAGAGTGGAGACATTGTAGTAAGCGATGGTCCTCTGCAGGCAGCAGAAGTAGGAGACATCCTCTGTGTGCCTGCAACAGGTGCCTACTGCCAGTCACTGAGCAGCAATTACAATAAGCAAGTAAGGCCAGGAGTTATTTGGGTAAAAGAGGGTAACTGGCGCTGGGTCGTACGTCGCGAAACTTATGAAGATTTACTACGTTGCGACCTAGGATAGGACACTACACTGCGCGCCGCTCGCTAGAATGATTGCCCTGCATCATTCGCTCACTTTGCTTGCGTTGCGATGTGGGGTAGGGCATTACAATATGCAGTATTGCGGCGTAGGCTAAGTGTCTGTTATACTATTTCGTCGTGGTTATCGGGGTGTAGCGCAGTTTGGCAGCGCATCTGCTTTGGGAGCAGAGGGTCGCAGGTTCAAATCCTGCCACCCCGACCATTTTGAAGGCGTCTAACCGCCGCATTTCAAGACTCACGTGCTTTGGCACGCTTCGCCTTAAAATGCGACACTCAGCCACCCTTCAAAATAGCAATAATTCTGAATAGTTTTCTTAGGATTTGGAGCCACCACTTGTTAAGGGCGGACGTAGTTCAATTGGTAGAGCATCAGCCTTCCAAGCTGATTGTTGCGAGTTCGAGTCTCGTCGTCCGCTCCATTTTCGCGGTATCTAGCCGCCGTATCGAAAGATTCACGTAGTTACTACGTTTCGCTTTCCGATACGACGCCTATCCACTTGCGAAAATTCTGTTGAAGTATTTATGTACTTAGCAGGTTTCACGTTGAGTTTTTTCTTTGCGCCCATAGCTCAGCTGGATAGAGCGACGGACTTCTAATCCGTAGGCCCGGGGTTCGAATCCCTGTGGGCGCACCATATTCTTGAACTGACCCAAAAATCTTGGGTAAACTCTAAGGCTGATAGATTTTTAAGTGTACAGTACTCGTTGGAAATTAGCTCCAATAAGGGATTCTTTTATGCGCTATGAAATCTTTCCACCACATTTGTAGCAGTATAACTGTCCGCCTACGGTTGATGTCTGGCAGTTGTTGCAAAGGTTATCCTGTTGCAATTTAAGCTGTTCCTTGAGATTGGCTTCCATTAAATCAAATTCCTTGTTAGACAATCCTGCTGAGCTAGCAGCCGTAATCTTTTGCCCTCTACCAGTTCCTTGGTCTTTTGCAGACACATTAACAATGCCATTTGCGTCAATGTCAAAAGTTACCTCAATCTGTGGTACACCACGTGGGGCAGGCGGTATGTTAGTCAGAGTGAAACGACCCAAAGTTTTATTAGTGGCTGCCTTCTCACACTCACCTTGCAAGATATGAACACTAACGCCAGTCTGACCATCAGCAGTTGTTGTAAAAATCTCTGTACTGCGAGTTGGAATAGTTGTATTGCGCTCAATCATCTTTTTCATGATGCCACCATCGGTTTCAAAGCCTAGAGTCATGGGGGTTACGTCTAGCAGCAAGATATCACCTTTGCCAAACTCACCACTCAATACGCCACCTTGTACAGCTGCACCCATTGCAACTATCTCATCAGGATTAACACTCATTAAGAAGTCTTTGCCTGTAAGGCTCTTAATCAATTCTTGCACAGCGGGCATACGACTAGAACCTCCTGTTAGGATAACTTTATCAATCTTAATCCCTGCATCTTTTAGAGCCTGTCGAATAGGTCTCTTTGTTCGCTCCAATAAGTCATTCGTCATTTCTTCAAAGTCTGCACGAGATAGAGTGCAATCAAGGTGCTTAGATGCTGAGGCATCAGTGACAATATAGGGCAAATTGATATGTGTGCTTTGAGTTGATGAAAGCTCAATCTTTGCATGCTCGGCAGCATCCCTTATACGCTGCAAAGCTATCTTGTCATTGTGAAGGTCAATGCCTTGGTCAGCCCTAAACTTATCTACAAGCCAGTCGATTATCCTTTGATTCCAATCATCACCACCTAACTGGTTATCCCCATTGGTGGCAAGCACTTCAACAACGTTATCACCCAGTTGGATAACTGTCACATCAAAGGTGCCACCACCAAAGTCAATAACAAGGACTTTATGCTCGTCAAGACTCTTCCCAAGTCCGTAAGCAAGTGCGGCAGCGGTTGGTTCGTTTATAATGCGCAGAACATTAAGGCCAGCAATCTTAGCTGCGTCTTTTGTTGCCTGACGCTGCGAATCATTAAAGTAGGCAGGAACGGTTATAATGGCTTCGCTGATTTCCTCACCTATATACTTTTCAGCATCAGCTTTCAGCTTTTGTAGGATTGCTGCACTGATCTCTTCTGGTACATAATTCTTGCCACCAATCTTTACCTCAACACGACCACCCTTGCCAGAAATCACCTTGCAACTGACAGCTTTAATCTCATCACTTACTTCTGAGCATTTGCGACCCATGAAGCGCTTGATTAACCCAACAGTGTTTACAGGGTTAATGGCAGCTTGATTTTCTGCGGTTTTTCCAACTAACAAATTGCCCTCTTTGCCAAGTGCCACAATACTAGGAGTTGTACGATACCCCTCAGCGTTAGCAATAATCGTAGGCTTCCCGCCTTTGAGCAATGCCATTGCACTGTTGGTAGTGCCTAGGTCAATCCCCAATACAGTGCTAGTGATAGTAGTGTTCCACCAATCTTTCCGCACCAACTGTAGCTCGCGTTGTATTGGTTGCTTGGGCTTAGGTTGATGCTTCTTCACTTTAGAGTAAGTAGGGCTGCTTACTTTTGGAAGCTGCTCTTGTTTAGGTTGCTCTGATTGCTTGCGCTTTGATTGAGGTTTTTCTGCCACTGAGTCAAAGGGATTATATGTTTCCAACAATTGCTCCTGTTTTGCCTTTGCCTTTTTAATCCCGTCTTTTATGGAAGCACTTGCCTTCTCTTGCAGAGATTGCTTTTGTTGGGATTGTGCTTGTGATGCTGACGATGCTTCATTGTCTTTTGTGTTTGTTGGAACAGGTATGAAATTGCTATCAGCACCCCAACTGTTAACCGTGCCACACTCATGACAGAACCGTTGCTGCTTTTGAATCGGTGTTCCGCACTCACCACAGAACTTGCTCATGTTAGCATCCTTCCTTGTTGTCTATGTGTAAGATGGATGCTCTTGGGAGGTCATTAGCAATACAGTAAAGGGCATCTCCTATTTTGTATCGCCAAATACACCCGAAGCATACGAATACGCAAACAAGGGCAGAAGATACCCTTTGCAGTACATATTCGTAAGACTTCTACTGAGATCTCAGATGTATTTGGCAGGTACAAGCATACCAAATGGTGCTACTAGCGATACAGATTATTACTGTGGTGGAAGTAGATGCAATGTCACGTCAGGTCACATGGCGTGGCACATCATCTATCTCGCATTGAGAGCGGTGGATTAAAAAGTTAGTAGGGGGTGATTGACAATTCTTGTGAGCCTGTTTTGCTGTCTTTCTGGCACTTCTTGGACATCAAAGTCACATAGACTTCCAGACTCAAAACAGCACACGGATTCTCCAAAATAGCAGAAAATTTATCAGGGTATGTTCCGTGCCCCTGATGTCCATATCTAACATATACCCTCCCCCCGCCCCACATCTAAATAGGTGGGTAAGGATGGTGCTAATCGCGCCAGTAAGCCCACTGCAAACATGGCACATTGTAGACATGTAAAGGGATGTCATCTGATGTCATTGGCAAGTACGTCAGAACTAGGTTGAGCTGGCTCACTTGTAATGTCAGCTACTACTGCTGCCCACCAAAGATTTAACACCTGTTAGCCTTTGTAGCAAGGGAAGAAAGGTAAGCCATATTGGGTGTAGACATGCGACAGGCATGGTACAGACCATGTACACCTATGTAACAAGTCATGCAATGTAGTCCATTGCATTGATGTGACTTATAAGTTACAATTGATGCATGTTTGATATACAGAGAACCAATGAATATAAAGATTGGCTAGACGGTCTTAGAGACAGGCGAGCACGTGCAAGAATCATGGCACGGGTTACACGCTTTGAGCAGGGCAACCCTGGTGACCATAAAACTTTGGTGACATATCAGAGTTGCGTATTGATTACGACAAAGGTATGCGTGTTTACTATGCTAGGCGTGGTGAGCGCATCTAC
This sequence comes from Coriobacteriia bacterium, assembly GCA_009785705.1. Taxonomy (GTDB): domain Bacteria; phylum Actinomycetota; class Coriobacteriia; order WRKU01; family WQUG01; genus WRBW01. The sequence goes on along the minus strand of WQVS01000018.1, from coordinate 7,864 downwards.
CTACTGCTAGGCGGTGGCAATAAATCTACCCAGAGCAAAGACATTGAAGTTGCTAGAAAACTACTTGCAAGGATAAAGGAAGAGGAACAATCATGACAGTAAGCATTGCTCCATACGATACATCAGAACACCTAAGAGACGAAGAAGACATTGCCTACTACCTTGAGGCGATTATGGAAGAAGACCCTACATTGCTTCCTGTAGCCCTAGGTAACGTAGCTCGTGCACGTGGTATGACAGAGCTTGCCAGAAAAACAGGGCTATCTCGCGAAGCCTTATATCGCTCGCTGTCAGAAAAGGGTGACCCACGCTACTCAACAGTGTGCAAGGTGCTGTCTGCCTATGGCGTGAACCATATTAGCTTTGGAAGCAGTACGGAAGCTGTAGCAATCTAACTTATCTCATTGCATCCGACCTATGGACAGCTGCAAGCACGGCATGTACTAGGATGCCTAACACTTGCACCTGCCCACAGACGGATGCTACGTTATGTCAGTGGTAGCTTAATGTGTGTCTGCTAAACTGGTATTAGCGAGGCAGCCGAAAGGTACGTTAGTTACCTACTCCGCTGCTTCCTTTCTGTAACAGGAGAGGGTAGTGAAATGACCCAAAAATCTTAGACATCAATGTCAGGGCTTCTATGAGCAAGGCAGCACACGAATTCTCAGAAATAGCAGAAAATTTGCCACGGCATGCTCCGCACTCTCTGACAAAGGTAAGCCATATTGGATGCAAGCATGTTTTAAGTAAGGTACAGATTATGTACACCCATGTAGCAAGTTATGTAGTGAGACCACATTGCCTAAGCTCACATGCTCGAGCATTCATGGGTTTTGTATATTATTTCGTAACAATTAGAGTACATAAAACTAGGAGGAATTAGAGATGACTACACATGCGTTTCCAAAAATTAGACCACTTTCTGACCTAAGAACACGCATTGGTGAAATATAACTGCATTTGTTGATGAGGGGCAAGCACCAGTAGTTCTTACTAAGCATGGTCGCGGTAGATATGTATTGCTGGGTGTTGAGGAATATGATGAGCTAATCACTCATCAAAATCTTGCTTCGGAGCACAGCTCCCCAGATAGCTTTCCACGCTTTACCTCTATGGATGCCTTGAAAGAAAAGCTAGAGGCAGGACTTCAAGATATTTCAGAGGGACGCACAATGCCCCTTAGTGAAGCAATGCAAGAAATAAGAGCTAAACATGGCCTATGAGGTTATTCTCTCTACTTCTGCTCAAGCTGATGTAGAGGCCATCACAGAGTACATTTCAGTTAGCCTAGATAACCTTCAAGCAGCTAGCCAACTACTTGACCACATACAATACTGACCTGACCCACTAATCTTGGATAAATTCTTAAGTTGATAGATTTTCAAATATACGATAGTCTGTAGGACTGAGCCCTATAAAGGTAACCTGATTCGCTAAATCCAATTTCACAAGGAGCAAAGCATGAAGAAGATACTAATTGTTTTGATGACACTAATGATGATGTTTGTTTTCTCTGCCTGTAACGGAAGCGACGCTGCTGACGAAGCAGATGATGCACCTAGCGTGAGTGCACCTATCGTGGATGATGAAATCACAGATTTGGCTACTAAAGAGGAAATAGTGCTAAATGCCGAAGGTATTATCGAAGAAGATACGGCAAAGAGAATAGCTGCAGAGTATGTTGGTGCTGATGTATTTGCTATGCAAGAATATCACTTCACCCTAAAGTCAGAACATGGTGTTCAGGCATATGACATTTCATTCATTGCCAATGGAAGAGAATATAATATCTACGTTAATGCCACAAATGGAGAAGTGATGAGTTACGAATCAGAATTGGTTGACTAGTGCAAAATGGCTGATTTTAACAAATGAAATGACCCAAAATCTTGGGTAAACTCTAAGGCTGATAGATTTTTAAGCGTAAGATAATCTTTAGGAGACTCGATATGACCTGTAGCCCATACATTTTTTTCGATGGAAATTGCAAAGAGGTTCTGGAGTTCTACGCTTCGGTATTTCGCCTAGAGGTTCCAGAAACTGTGCCCTATAGCACAATTCCCGATATGCCTACAGAGTATGCGGATCGCGTTCTGCATGCCACACTCCCAATTGCGGGAGGTCAGATAATGTTTTCTGATGGTCCACCAGGCTTTGTAGTTGCCAAGGGCAATAATGTTGCTATTTGCCTTGCCCTTAAAGACAAAGAGGAAATCAAGCGAATCTATAACGAATTGAGTGAAGATGGAGAAATTCTTCATCCACTTGGACAGACTTTTTTCAGCGAACTTTACTGCATGTTTGATGATAGATTTGGCATCAAGTGGCAACTGACAATGGAATAAGATCCGTAGTTATCCTGGCTACTTTTATGATTATCCCTTCTTGCTCGTGAGACTTTCTTCTACATTGGACATCAATTGTTTGGCCAGTAAGAGTACATACGTGCAGATGCTTCTGAGAGGGAAGAATGACTGACTTCAATAAAACTATTGCTACACTGCACTCTCCCTTTGTAGGCTTGCTTAGACCTTTTGTGATTTGGGTTCTTACCTCGGCTCCTCTTTGGCTTTTTGAAGAACAGATAATGGGCTTTGCGGAGGAGCTTCTGGGGAATCTTGATTTCATGCCAGATGCGATTTACTGGCTAGGCACTATCACTTGGACTGGTGGCTTCTTTTATTTTGTAGTTCTGGGATATCTGATAGATGCTGTTTTCTATATTCGAAAAATGCCTCGTGATATTGTTTTGCAGACAGGCTCAGGAATAGTTTTAGCTAAACCTATGCAGGTGAAAAACAAAGGCTTGCGGAAGAAGATTTTAAAGTTTCAGGGCTCGAGTAAGGTCACTTGGATAAATTCAAAAAGACTTGACCCAGATGACATTTGGGATGAAGAAGATTTGATTGATGAAATTGCGCTAAGCTTTGACGATATTGAGCTCGTATGGCTTAATGCCTATGCAAAGAACATAGACAAGGCACTGGCCAACGACAAGCCAGTAAGTGGCACCTTGATTGTCCTCACGACAGGTGGCATGCTCTATGCGCAGCCAATAATTTCAGACCTACGCACATTGGTACCAGCCCTCAATCAGCTCAAATAAGCCCTTTTCAGACAGAGTTATACGATTTAATCCGTGGCTTCATGCAGTGATATACGCTGCATAACCTTGACCTGCGCTCTTATCTCAACTATACTACATTACATAAGTAATGTAGTTGTCTGACCTGTATAAGAGGGTTTGGACACTTTAGGCACTTTGTTATCTTGAGGTAGGGAGGTCTCATGGAGCAAGTAAAACCCATTTCCTTAGCTTTTAAGAGCTTCTTGCGCAGCAGGGCGCTTCTGATTTTGTATTCTGTGAGTGCGTTCATTGCCCTATTTTTGTTGGGTCTTATGCTTTTCCCTGAAGCACTGCTTGGGCAGACAGTGGGGCATCAGGAGATATTCATATTCCATGCACCCTTTGTTATTCGCATTCTCCTTGTTACTCTTTTCATTGTTGCTTTTGAATTTTCTAGAAAGATACATAAGAAAGAGAGAGATACCCTTTTTCATGTGGGGAACTTTGCACCACAGGAAATCGTAGGTTCAGCGCTTGTGGTGCTGTTGGCTCTATGGGCTATTGTTTTGACGCTTGCTCTAGCAATACTCTCTATCTCTGCTGTGATAGCAGACCCTTTTTCTGCAGAGATTGTAAATATAGTGTCAGTTGCGATATTAAGATTAGGTGGAGCAACGCTTATAGCGACTCTTCTGGGTCTTTTCTTGGGAAGAGTTGAAGACAGGCTTGCTGCTTACAGTCTACTTGCGGTGATAGTATTTCTTTCCAGTTTTATTGGGGCTCAATTGGTAGATGGCGCCCTAGGATTTGATTCAAGCTATACTTTGCGCCTGATTATCCACTGGGTTTTCCTGGCACCCTTTGAACTTTTAACAATAACAAGTATGACAGCTCAATTTGACTCAATATACTTGTTTCCAAATGAGCCGCACCAGTGGCTGCTGCCTGGAATATGGATTGTGTCGATTCTGCTGGGCATAGCAGCATCTTTGCGCTGGAAGAAAGATTCATCCTTCTTTGTGTTCATGTTGGCCTTTGGATTGATGGTGACACCTTGGGCAGTGTATGGCTCGCAAATTGCGCTTCCTCGTTATTCGGCAGCACCACACAGCATTAATGAGAGGTCATTGATGCCAGAAGTCTTTTCTTCTGACCGTGTGTACAATCCGCTGGTTTGGGATTATGAGTACTCCATTCCCGCTGTTGCAAACTATGCGATTGACTTGGAGATAAGAAGTAAGCTGTCAGGCAAGGTCACGATAAGCTTAGATGAACCTTTTTTGCGAACTCCTGACTTTACTCTCTTCAGAGGTTATAGGCTAAGTTCCGTAAGTACCTCTGAAGGCAAGCAGCTTGACTTCTTGCAAGAAGGTGACCATATCACTATTTTGACACCAGGCCAGGAAGAAACGATGGGGTTCATCTTTGAATATGCAGGCAGTGGCTGGGGACACTATGCTAACCAGCAGGGAATATTTTTGCCAGGCTCTTTTCCTTGGTATCCCTGGCCAGGTAAGCAGCGATATTATTGGGAAGACTCTCGTTTTAATGCTTGGATGCCTGTTCACTTTTCGAGGATTGGTGATGTGCGGGGGTTTGATATAAGGGTTACATCCTCACATTCTGAAATCCTTGTTCCTCACGGCTCGCAGGAAATCATCCTGGCTCAGTCAGATGAGTTCATATCCATCCCTGCAGAGGCTCTGACTCTTATTGCGGGACAGGTTCAAAGGATAGGGGATGAGGATAACTTAATTTTCTACAGCGGGATTAGGGGTTTACGTTTTTTCGAAGACCTCGAATTAGAATACCTTCCTAATGTGAGCGATAGAGCCGTCCGTCAACAAATACGGGAAAGAGCCTATGAAATTAGAGAAATGATGGGCTTAGAGAATTCGCACGAACTTAATTCTACAAGCTTTGTTATGGTGCCAGAATTCCCAACTCGCAGTAACTTGTATCGTGCCCCTATATACTTGGATGGCTACATTTTAGTAGATGAGCACATGCAAGTTGATTTTGCCCTTGCGCTGGCGATGCAAGATATTGTGCGTACTTGTGAGAAGAGAGATGTTTACGAGACTCTGTTCAGTTATCTCATCCAAGACAATTCAGTGCATCAACATATGCCCATGATCGATATGATGGCAGATTTGATTCGTGCTGAGGGCGAAGAGCGTGCTATCCAGTTGATAGTTGAATATTTGATGGATGATAGCATGACTATGTCAGGAAGAGAGTTCTTCCAGTCACTAAGCGATTAGTTCAACAAGCTCTGCTTGAGGTGGCAGTGAGGAATCTGCAGGCGCAATCGTTAGAATCGCGATGCTAGGTGCAGATTCACTGCGTGGTTCTACGGGGGAGCCTGGACAGAGAACTATGGTACTGGCATCACTGCTGCTTTCGTCGCAGACACTATCGTTGCAACGCTCCTCTTCAAACCTAGGTATGTGAGTATGTCCATGTACCCCCACAAGGTACTTGACCGCTGTGCGCTCTTGTTGACTTAGGCGGCGTAAAGCGCAGTCAAGGTCATCAGGCTTGTGTGCAACAACAATTAACGAATTTCCTATTGCGCACTTTGCTACGCTAGGCAAGCTTTGGAGAGATGGTTGATAGTCGCAATTTCCCCGTACTGCAATGACAGGAGCAACGAGCTCCAATTCCCCTAGAGTCCGTTCAGATTCGCTATCTCCAGCATGGACTATGGTGCTGACTCCGTGTTCTTGAAATATGTCCGAGGCAACTTCGGGTAAGTAGCCATGCGTGTCAGAAATGATGCCAACTTTAATTGATGAAGACATTGTTGGTGCTCACTTTCTCGATTAGAACATATCGGTACAAAATCAATCAGTGCAAAATCACGACGACTCTTTTGAAAGTGTTATCCGCTAAGACCTACTCAAATTGTAGCGTATGTTAGTCTATAGGGTGTTATGTTACATGCGAAAAAACCTGAACTTTTAGCTCCTGCTGGTGGCATGGAAGCCCTTAAGCTCGCCCTTGAATGTGGGGCGGATGCTGTCTATTGTGCAGGCAAGAGTTTTGGTCTGCGCTACAACGCAAAAAACTTTTCAATTGAAGAGTTAAAACAAGCTGTTGAGTATGTCCATGCTCAAGATAAGCGCCTGTACCTAACTGTAAATGCCTTGGTTCATGAGTCAGACCTATCTTCCTTGCGTGGCTACTTGAGTGCTGTGCGTGATACAGGGGTTGATGCTCTGATTGTTTCTGACCTTGGCGCGGCAGCCTTGGTTAGAGAAATTTCACCTGAGATTGCTTTGCACGTGAGTACGCAGGCGAGTGTCGCCAATTCGCAGAGCGCACGAATGTGGTTTGAGCTAGGGGCAAAGCGCATCGTTGCTGCCCGCGAACTCTCGCTGCGTGAGCTTAGCGAACTTCGTAAGAATATGCCTGAAGATATGGAACTTGAAGCCTTTGTCCATGGGGCCCAATGTATGGCAGTAAGCGGACGCTGCATTATCAGCAATTACCTTGCCCATCGTGATGCTAATAAGGGTCAGTGTGCTCACAGTTGTCGCTGGTCGTATCAGCTAGTAGAGAAAAAGCGTCCCGATGAGCATTTGCCCGTCATTGAAGAAGACGGTTATACTTCAATTTTTAGTCCCTATGACCTCAATATGATTGAGCATCTTGATGACCTTATTGACGCTGGCATTAATAGCTTCAAAATTGAAGGCCGTACAAAGGGTGTGAACTATATTTCTACCGTCATTTCAGCTTACCGTGCGGTGCTAGATGGGGAAGACGCAAAGCTCTATGTTGAAGAGCTCTGCGCCCAAACGCCACGTCCGCAGGGAACGGGCTTCTACTACGGTTATCCGCAGCAGAATTACAATAACTAATTTCCCCGCTCTGGTCTTGCGCAGACGAACACATCCCAACATTTCACACTTCTTTGTTTAGCTCTACTATAGGGTAAGCTCCTCTATCTGAGGGTTACCCTCACTATCGCCCTCGTTACCAAGGCAGGCAAAAAGGCGTGCTGATTGTGGACCAGAGAACAAAAGCGACAGTCTTTCTCCTGAATATGCAATACCTGCTTTGTGCAGGCGGTCATAGAAATCGTCAAACTTTGCAGGATTGAAGTTATCTACTTCTTCATCAGTTTGAAAACTCAGCTTGATATAGGCCTCAACACGCAATTCAGACGAAGAATCGGGTTCTGTCGTGCTAGGAAAGTCATAGTGGACGCTGCCCTCCACAGTGCTCTCTGACCTAAAGGTTTGCGAGAGAATTTCGGCCAAGCTTAGGTTTGCGGTCTCTTCCATTTTCGTAGCAGCGGACCGCGCTTTTAGCTGGCTGGATTCATCTCTGCCTGCTTGCACAAGAGGAATTCCTTCAAGATTCACATCGCCAGGCGACGGCAAGTCCTCCTGTTTTTGTTCCGAGCTTAAACTTGCCTGGCTCACCGTGGATTGAGTGTGAAAGATTGCAAATGCAGAAGTTAATAAGATAGCCATTAGGCAGGCCATCATGGCAAGCTTCTTGAGAACAGGGGAAGGACGCACTGACTCTCTTGATGTGTTTCTGTCTCTGTGATTCATGACCTATCCTCTCTTTTTCTAATGCTAAGTTCGATTAGGGTGAAAATGGCTGCACAGGCTGCTGCTACTGCCAATGCAAGCCAAAGACCTGCGTTGCTTTCGTCTCCAGTCTTTGGAGAATTGTGAGGTATGGGTACTCTGCTTCCCTCTGCAGATTCATCTCCACTATCCGGAACAGAGGGGCCCTCACCACTGTTTTCCTTAGAGTTCTCACCCTCAGTCAGATTGC
>WQVS01000017.1 GCA_009785705.1 Coriobacteriia bacterium | reverse complement strand
GCTACAGGGGGTGGCTGGGTAAGTGCAGTTCACCTGGCAAGTCCAGTTAGACAGTTTAGAACTACGGCACGTTCAAACTTTAGGGCAACGCCTAATGGCACCATCCGTCAGACCTTAAACATAAACACAACAGTGACAGAAGTATCAACAACCACTAGAAATGCTGGTGGACACACTTGGCGACAAGTTGCTGTAGGTGGTCAGCGCGGATGGATTGCAACCAGCTTGCTACGAGCGATTTAACAGTGCTGTGATGTAGGTTGATACAGATGATTTTTGAAAGAAGGTAAATTTATGTTACAAGTACATTTTGAAGCGCAGGGACAGGCTCTTTTGAAGCCTGAAGCTGCTATTGATTTTTCTGCAGACGAGAAGGTAGAGATTGTTTTAGAGCTCGATGATAATTGGGAAGGCACAGATAAGATTTTTGTACTTTTCACAGGAGCAGAATTGCCAGCACCTCGACCAGTGGAACTAGTGCAGGGTAGGTGCGTCATTCCCGCAGACATGCTTGATGGTGAGCACTTTGCTTTTAATCTTATTGGACAATATAGTGGCAAAACTACTATCAGCACTAACAGTCTTGAAATTGATCTTGTGAGCAATGCAATCACAGAGCTTGATTTCAGGCCTGTTTCAGTTGATTTGTTGATGTGGCTATGGACTTTGTATACCTCTGAGAATGGTGAGAGCACGCTGCCGAAAGAGATTGCAGAGATGATTGAAGAGCACATTAACAAGTCGGGCATCCATGTGTCATCCAATGATAGGGATACTTGGAATGGCAAGCTAGAACTAAATCCTACAGCGGGCATTCCTAGCAATGCGGTGCAGCTGGCAAATCCTAATACCTTATATTGGGAGGAATAACTCATGGCACGCATAGCGACACGAGGTCGCAACATATCACGATTAGCAGCTAAGGGGCGTGAATTTACGCGCCTCGCTAATCGCGGCAAGACGATATTTGAGAAAGCAGGCATGCAGGTTAAACAACGGCCTTATGCGGTAGCAATCTCTACAATCGATAATCCTGATTACAGAGGAGACAGAATACGAGGCGATGAGTGGCCTGTAGATGGCTGGCTTCGCTCATTTGGTGGCAGCTACGCATCGGGCATTATTGAGAGCTTCAGTATAGATGAAAACTATTTATGGGACATTCATGACAGTGGTGGAGGACATGTAACTGTGCATATTGGCGATGAAATGCCTGCAGATAGCATTTTTATAGATAGGCCGTGGCATATCTATATGGATATAGATGCCCCTGGCTGGAATGTTAGTGGCGATCCATGGGGCTTTACAGAGATTTGGAGATGAGCATGAGATTGATAATTATTCGAGAGATCACAGATGCAGAAGGCAATGTGACATCAAGCGTTAATGTGCGAACAAGAGATGGCAGCGAACCTACGCAGCGCATTGACTTCACTAACGGCATGAGCACTTTTGAGGCAGCTCGTTATGCCTTGTTAGACAATGCGACCGATGAACAAATAGCAGAACTGACCTCACTTATTGATGAGTGGCAGGCGAATATGGACTACAGAGCTAACCAACTTGTTCTGCATGGTGGCATTGTGTATAGAGTACAGCAAGACCATAGGTCACAGGCCGACTGGATGCCAGGGAACACTCCCGCACTGTTTCGTGCACTAGGAACAGAAGAGGAGACAACAAGCGCAGCTCCACTGTGGATTCAACCGACAGGTGGACACGATGCTTACAGCACGGGTGACCTTGTCACCTATCATGGCATTGTTTGGAAGTCTGTAATCAATGGTAATGTATGGGCTCCCTCTGTGTGGGGCTGGACACAAACACAGGCATAGGACAAAGCAAGACGTTTTCTAACCTTGACCCGCATGACTCAATCCAGGGTCATGCGGGCCTTTATGTAATTTTGCTACTTAGGTTCTCTGTGACAAACCGTGCGATTTCTGACACTTGTACGAAGCCCCGGCTGACAAGCTCTTCCTCAGCTTCATACAATCTTACATATATGTAAGATTTATCATATCCCTGTAAAAATAGTACCTATAGGGAATATTTCATGTCTTAGCAATTACACAGGTTTCTTTGTTTACCGATGCGATAGTATAAGAAGCTGTGGTTGTGCTTTGTGCACTAAAAATTGAGAGGATGCGCCTGTGGAATATAATGCAGTGTTTTGGGCTATTGTTGCCATTATTGCCCTGAGCTTTGTTTGGGGGCAGGTTCGTGCGGCGCTTAATCGCTCGCGCATGAGCGATACCCTGCCAAAGGAACTCATCGGCATTTATGATGCAGATGATTATGCGCGGCAGCAGCAGTACCAGCGCGTTTCCGGAAAGTTCTCTCTGATTAGCGGTAGCGCCTCGACATTAATGTTCCTACTGGTGCTCTTTTTTGGTGTGCTGGGCAGCCTTGAAGGTCTCTTGCAGCAAGTTACCACGCACTATGTTTTACTGCCTTTACTGTTCGTCTTAGTCATTGTTGTTTTTGCTTCTCTATTTAGCATGCCCTTTGACTACTACAGCACCTTTGTTATTGAGGAACGTTTCGGTTTTAACAAGTCAACTAAGGCCACCTTCTTTCTTGATGCTCTGAAAAATCTGCTACTTATGTCTGTGATTGCGGGCGTCGTCATAGGCATTGTGTCCTTTCTCTATCATCTTTCTCCTCAGTGGTTTTGGGTGTGGGCATGGATTGCGCTGACCTTTTTCAGCGTTGGCATCGCCTATTTTTATTCGCAACTTATAGCACCCCTATTTAACAAGCAGACTCCTCTAGAAGAGGGCGAACTGCGCGATGCTCTGATGGATTTGGCAGAGAAAACAGAATTCCCTATTTCAGATGTCTACGTAATTGATGGGTCAAAGCGCAGCACTAAGGCAAATGCTTACTTCGCTGGCTTTGGCAAACGTAAGCGTATCTGCCTATACGATACGCTAATCGATGACCTTGACATAGAAGAAATTGCAGCAGTTCTTGCGCATGAGATTGGCCATTACAAAAAACGCCACATTCCTATTAATATGGCACTTGCTACGATGCAGCAAGGTTTTCAGCTTTGGCTGATGTCCCTATTTTTAGGCAGTGTTGCTTTGACGGCTGCGATGGGCTCGACTGCCGAAACACCATCTTTCATCCTGGGCCTCATCGCGTTCAGCCTTCTCTTTGGACCAATTTCAGAACTGCTTTCTGTAGGAAGTGGTGTCCTATCACGTCGCTTCGAATATCAGGCTGATGCTTTTGCTGCCAGTTATGGTTACGGACAGGCACTAGTCGACGGACTCAAGACTATATCTGCAAAAGCACTGTCAAACATGACCCCACATCCTGTCGTAGTCTTTTGGACCTACTCTCATCCGCCTTTGTTGCAGCGCATGCAGGCACTAGGAATTAGCAGCTTTACTGAAAAGCCAGAGCCAGAAAGCGACACAGAAAACGATACAGGAGACACAGGTCCTAACACAGACTCTGACGCAGAAACAGAGAGCGATATTTCTTAGACTGAGTAACTATCTAACTGTTCGTAGAGGATGGCCGCTTAGAATATGCTAATATCCGGTTGATTATGCCCCTAATAAGGCAGCAGGAATCACATGAACACCATCTGGACGAGTATAGGCATTTTGCCCCGTGGTGATAATAATGCGTACGATGTTGTAGTCGGAATACTTTTCTGCAAGCCAGTTCAGATGCTTTACATCATCGCTGTCTGCAGAGGCTGATGATTTAACTTCAGCTGCCACTATTGCATTGTCACCCTCGATAATGAAGTCAATTTCACGATTTCCATTAACTGTTCTAAAGTGAGATAACTCTGCATTATTAACCATTGCATAGGTTTGTAGGCTAAGCGCAACTAAAGCTTCGAAAAATCGACCAATTGCTCCTTCCTTTCTAACCCTCTTATCAGGCACGGCCTTTATTAGGGGATGTCTAGTTCCTCTAATTAGTTGTTGTGCATCTATGCGTAAAAGCCTTGCAGATAGAGCAGGATCAGCAAGAAAATGCTTTGGACTCTTGCTAAGTGCAGTCAAGTGATTTCCTGATGGCGCCCATGCAGGTACACGGTCTGTCATCCATAGAGAATCTAGAGTGTCTCGATAAGATAGTGTTGTTTTGCTGGAAGGCTTATTTGCCTCTCCAGGGGTGGAGGCTGCGAGTATAGTTTCGTAGCTTGCAGTACTACTGGTGGCTGCCCCGTAAGCTTTTAGCCAGTTATTTAGAATGGTTGGCTTTCGCACAAAAGTGCCAGCTTCTTGGAATTCGCGTTCGGTTAAATTCCTAATGTAGCTATCAAGTGCGAGCTCTCTTGACGGACCAGGTAGTTCGCGGATTCCTGGAAAGCCTGACGAAATAATTTCTTCTATGTAATCAGTTAGATTAATGCTGGTGGAGCCGCTCACTCTATCAATAGAATTATTGAGCAGATCCTTTAGGCTAACTGTAGGATCTTGAAGACCTCTCTCTTGAAGCGACATTGGCCTCATGCGAAATCGAACGATTCTTCCAGCACCACTATGCGTCTGCGCGCCTCTTGGTATTGCACTCCCTGTTAACAGAAATTGTCCTGGGCTATAATCTTCATCAACTAGTCGACGCACATAATCCCAACTGCGTGGATAGCGCTGCCACTCATCAATCAATAAAGGTCTTTGCTGCGCTTTGAGAACTTCAAAACCTCCCTGGATGATGTCTTCTCCATCATCGCGATCAATGTGCAGAATATGATTTGCGTAGCGACTCGCTGTTGCCGTTTTACCAACAGCCTTTGCGCCATCTATTGAGAGTGCAGGCAATTGAGCAAAGTGAGTCTTAATGACTGGGTCGAGTAGTCGTTCCTTGTATGCAGTCACAGCAGTAACCTTTCCTAGGATATGATCTAATGCCTAATTTTCATACTTTATAATATCCGAATTTCATATTATATAATACCCAATTTTAATACTTTCTATTACTCTAATTTGGAATTTTATAGACGCACATAAATATTACAACGTGATGCTACTTATGTAACTTTGGACTAGATGGAAGAGACGATGAAAAGAGCATTCAGGCGGAGTGGTGCTAATTGCTCAGTATTAGTCTGGTAACGACCTCAAATTCTTAGCTGATTTCTGTTAAACTATTAGCTGCTCTATTGGTTCTTTGTGCAACGGATTTGCACAGGGACGAAGAGGGAAGCTGGTGTGAATCCAGCGCAACCCCCGTTGCCGTGATAGGGAACGAGACGCAAACACACTGAGTTCTGTCGTGATTGGTACTTAACTCTGCCAGTTTCTGCAAAACTCGATGCCACTGGCGCGAAAGCGCTGGGAAGGCGCTTGCTCTCATTTGACCCTTAAGTCGGAAGACCTACCAAAGAGTCAAATTAAGGTATCTGTCTTTCGGCGGGAAAGGTCGGGTCTGTCTAGATTCCAGCAGACAATCCGGGACACAATCTCCGTCGCAAAGAGCGAAGGAGGAAAACAGATGCATTGCTACAAGAAAGATGGAGCAAGAATGAAAACATGGGCATCAGAGAGTCTAAGAGACCTTCTTGCCATTCGCAGACTTATGGGCTTTCGCTTAGCTGCGATAACAACTACACTTGCTGTAGTTTTTGCCCTTTCAGTGGGAGCTATTGCTACGGCTGCTGTGATGGGTGGACTAGGTTCAGTGGACGTTGCAGACACTTCGACTGTGCGTACTGAGTCTCGTGCAGAAGTCAGGTTGGCAGCCACAGAATCACCTACGCCAAATCACTTAAACTTACCAGAAGCCACAGATACTCCTGCTTTGCAGCCTGAACTCGACGGAGTTGAACCACAGGGATCCGAATCAGAATCTGGCGCAGCGCCAGAACTTGAACAGGCGGACCTGGGGCCTCTGGTACTAATCAATCCAGTTCCCAGCAATGCTACTGTTACGGTGACTTTGCGCATTGAGTATCGTGAGGACACTAAACTTCCCCCAACAGAAATCACCTTTGCACATAGGGACTGGAGCGAATTCGGCATAGTCGATGCAGATGACCCTGGCTACATTACTCCACTACATGTGCTTGCAGAAGGTCTTGACTATAAGTATGGCGAAGGATCTGCCGAAGACCTAATCGTAGCCTCTGGGGCACTGGGAGGATTCCTCTCTGCTCTTGGCGATTCGTCAGGTTCAAATGCAGGAGCTGAAAATAGTTTCTGGGCTTGGACAGCAAATCAGGCCATGCCCCTTAACGCGACAACAGGCTGGGGATATGGCGCAGGCGAATATGAAGTCCAGGACGGGGATGTCATTGAATTCCTCGGAAGCTGGGCAGGTCAATGGGGTCTTGTGTCTCCATGGGTGACCTTCTTTGATGAGGATGCTTTCAACATTGATGCAGGGGAAAGCTTTGAGTTGCAGCTCTTAGGTCTTGACTTTTTTGATTTGGACGACTTGGGAGTTCCTCCTACAACAGGCATTGCAGATGCAGAGATTCTCATAGACCCCGTAAGCGATTCAAGATTGGGTGCGACTACCGCCAGTGACATCTTCACTGATGAAGAAGGCCTTGCAGAGATTACTCTGACTGAGCCAGGCACTTACCTTTTAAGTGCTGCACGCATTACCTCAAGTGACATTAACGACATAACGCGCCCCTTTGCCAAAGTAACTGTTGAGGGCAACCAGGGACAGGAACCCGGTCTGCCTGGTGCGCACTGGAATTCCTTCCGGGGAAATACCTCCAATTCTGCAGTAGTCAACGCTGCTACTCCTACTACTTCACAGGAAACAACCGTAGTCTGGACAGAACGAGTTGGCCCTGGTGGGGTTACATCTCCCGTTAAGCTGGGCGACTACATTTATGTTGCTGCTCAGTCCAGCTTGCAGAAATTTAACGCTGCAGGACAGGTGCAGGCTACAGCGCAACTTGCAGAGCCCGCAGGAATCGTGACTCTCATTGCAGCAAGCGATGACCAGATTTTCGTTCCTCTTGATAGTGGTAGAGTGCAGGCCTTTGACGCAGACACTCTAGAAGAATCATGGATTTCATCAGAAGACTATCTTGATGATTCATGGGAAGCTTTAGGTGCGCTTAACTATAAAGATGGTTATCTCTACGGCGCTGCAGGCTTTGACATGTTCAACATTCAAAGCGACGGATACTTCTTCTGCCTTGACGCAGACACAGGGCAAAAAGTATGGACTTACTCTTCTTCTGCAGGCACCCCTGAAAGAGGCTTTTATTGGTCAGGTGCAGCAATCACTGAAGACTTCGTCCTCTTCGCAGGCGATGATGGCCTGCTCGTCTCGCATCCTACTGGTGACACACAGTCCACACGTGTAGCGGGCGCCCTAGACACAGCACTACTTCCTGGCGGAGTACGAAGCCCAGTTCTTTATCTTGAAGGCACTGATGGTGCAGGCATTGCCTACGCTACAACACGCAATGGCTATGTAGCACGCGTTGAAGTTGCAGCTGACGGTACTCTGGGGCAAGTAACTTCAGAGCGCCTTAGTGGTGCAATGTCTACCTCAACTCCTGTAGAGTATCGTAATCGCCTTTACACCGTTTCAGGTGCACGTTTTGAAAATGGATTTGTTGATGTCTTTGACGCGACAACACTTGAGCATCTGCGTAGTATTGAGCTGCCTGGCTTTAGCCAATCTTCTCCCTTGCTAAGCACTTTTGCTGCAAATGATGTCAATGGATATGAGGCACATCTCTACCTGATGCTTAATGACTTGCGCGATGATGTTATTCGCGTAACAGATTCAGAGCGTGCTAATGCAGCAATGTCTTTCGAGGTGATGTTTAGCCCAGGTGGTCAGCAGTCACTAAATTCTCTGACTGCAGATAGCAATGGCAGACTCTTCTTTGTGGACGGACAGGGCAGCTTTACAGTTCTTGCCACTGACTCTTCGCAAGAAGGAGGCCCAGGGGCCGGCAATGGCTCTGGTGGTGACGGCAATAACGGCGGCGGTGACGATGGCACTGGCGGCGACAATAACAACAACAATAATAATGGTGGCAATGACAATAGCGGAAACGACACCAATAACAATGGTACGGGCAGCCCGAGCGAAGATGACGACTCTTCTGATGGTCAGAATAGCTCCACTGGTGGCAGCAGTACTACTACCCAAACAGCGAAGCCATCAGATGAAAATACGAGGGCAGCAGGCGCTGGTCCAAAAACAGCGGATTACAGCAATGCGATGCGCTGGATATTCCTTGCAGCTATGGCAGGAACAATTGCTATTGCCGTAATCGCAAGCAAGATATCAGACCGCAAAAAAGCAAAGATGGAAGAATTGGCAAAGCAGTACAAGGGAACAGAAGAGTCTGGCTCGGTCAGCTCAACTGCTTCGGTGGCTAAAGGCATGCAAAGTAAGCAGGGTGCCATTTCATGACACAGTCCAATAATGTGCTGTGTATTGTTCTTGCGAAAACTTCAAAAATGCTGGCTTTAAGAGTCGTTGCAGTCTTTCTGCTTGTGAGTCTTTTTGCAATGGGTTTTGCTGGCTGCAATCGTCCTGAGCACGAAGGTCCTGAATCTGGCGATATCACTACCGAAAACATCGCTCGGAGAGATGAACGTCCATCTGTAGAACCAACAACTTCTGCAAGTGATGAACAGGATGAAGAAGTTGCGGATGAATTTGAAGCAGAGCATGAACAAGAACAGCTAGACTCAAACGATGCTGACTATCAGGGGCAGTCTACATCGCGCAATCAAGATACAGCTAGCAATTCTGGTGAATCTAATCGTGGTTCTGGCAGCGGAGGGTCAGGCACCTCTGCCTCCTCCAGCGCTGGCTCACAGAATCAATCTGCCTCTAGGGGACAAAGTTCCAATGGCAGTGGCAACTCTGGTGCTGGCAGTAATAACAGCAGTAGTGGCAGTAGCAGTGGCTCGAGCGGAGCATCCAGCCAGGGGTCAAATCGCAATCAAGGGCAGAGCTCAGGCAGCAATTCCGCCCAGAACACAGGGAATAACAGCAGCAATACGGGACAGTCTTCCCAGAATTCTAATAGTGGAGCCTCTACACAAAGCACTGCCCCCAGAACCATTACAGTATCTATTGAGATTGATGCACGGACAGCACATGCACAAGATTCCGCAGCATTAACAGGCATTGCCACTAATGGGGTAATCTTATCGCGCAGAAATGTTACCTTGCAAGAAGGAGCCACCGTTAGGCAGGCTCTGGATGCGGCAGGTGTACGCGTCAATGCGCGCGGGGCATATGTTGTTGGGATTAACGGTCTGTCAGAATTTGACTTTGGGCCGCGTAGTGGCTGGATGTACAGCGTTAATGGGGCCTGGCCCGGAGCAGGTGCCTCAAACTTCACTTTAAATGCTGGTGACTCAATTGTGTGGCGCTATACCTTAAATAGAGGAACAGATATCGGTGCAAGTTGGTAGAAGCTATAGAGGCTATAGCTTAGAGCGGCGCTTCGCACTGCTGCATCCTGTGGCAATGATGTTATTTTTTGCTGGCACCATCGTAATATCCCTAATCAGCTATCATCCTGTTATTTTGGGACTTTCCTTCGCATTGGCAGCAATAAGTGTTGCCTACTATGCGGGAATAAAGGCACTAATTCAGTCGCTATCATGGTTAGGTCCCATGCTTATTATTGTGATACTTTTCAATACTGTGTTTAATCGTCGCGGCGCAACAGAGCTTTTTACGATTGAGCGCTTCCAGATGACGTTCACGCAAGAGAGTCTGCTTTTTGGTATCAGCGTGGCTCTTATGATGGCTGCCATTATTCTTTGGTTTAGACTCTACCAAGAGTTCATGACGAGTGACCGCTTCCTCTATCTTTTTGCACCCATTGCCCCAACTCTAGCCCTCAGTATCACCATGATTCAGCGCTGGATTCCCCTAACAAAATATCGCTGGCAGCAGATAAGAAATGCAGATAAAATGCTAAGCGATTGCTCTTCCTCTTACCCCGCATCGGCACAGAGCGATACTGTACATGATGCAGCAACTCAAAAATCAAAGGGGCGCCACAATAGGGTTACTAGGTTTGCCCCTTACAAATCCTTAACTCACTCGCTTTCTGCGCTGATGTCATGGTCAATGGAAGATGCCATACAGGCAGCAGACTCAATGCAAGCACGCGGCTATCAAGCTAATACGGGAAACAGGGATAGTGTTCGCGCTCTTAATAGCGATAGTGATGGTGAACAGAGAGCTGGTACTGTTCACAAATCTCCTTCCAAGAAGGCTTTTCGTAGAACGAGCTTCCGATACTTTCGCTTCATCTCTCACGATGCAGTAGCACTTGCCCTAATTGCAACACTTGCTCTGCTTGCTGGACTAGCTATCTTCTTCTCGACACGCGGATTAGCCTTTTTCCCCATCTATAGGGGAGCAGAAGACCTTTCCATCACAGCTGCACTGGCTGCAAGTTTACTCATGTCCTTTCCGCTTCTACTAGAAGGAAAGGAGCAACTAAGATGGCGACTATCCGCACAGACAAAGTAGAGGAAAGCCCTACCCACATGGCCTCTCGCACCCAATGTAGTATCGGCGAAGTTCATGTAAGAAGTCTGAGCTTCAGCTATCCAGAATCCGAGGTTCCAACGCTAAGCTCCCTCAGTTTTCAGGCTGCAGCAGGTGACTTCATTTTGCTCTGCGGACAGACGGGTAGCGGCAAAACAACCCTACTGCGTCATCTAGTGCCAGCCCTTACCCCGCATGGACAAAGTTCAGGACAACTCGAGATAGGTGGCTCTGTCGGTTTCGTTCAACAAGACCCCGACAATCAAATCGTCACAGACATCGTTTTTCATGAACTAGCTTTTGCCTTAGAAAGCCAGGGCTTGGCAACTCAAATCATTAGGCGTAAAGTAGCAGAGATTGCCAGTTACTTCGGGTTAGAATATTTATTGGAGGCAAAAACACATTCTCTCTCAGGTGGCCAAAAGCAGATTCTCAACTTAGCTGCGACTCTTGTAGCGGAACCAGATATCCTGGTACTAGATGAACCAACTAGTGAGTTAGACCCCATAGCTGCTCAAAATTTTCTGCGGCATCTAGCACGAGTCAATCGTGAACTAGGTACGACAGTACTGTGCTGTGAGCATCGTTTAGAAGAAGTCTTAGAGATGTGCGATAAGGTTCTCCTGATGAAGTCAAGGTCTAGTTCAAGCAAAGATGCAGCCAGCAGGGCAAAAGGACTAGGCATCCAGTCCTACACTCCAAAAGACTTCGTTGAGAGTTGCCGGACTGAAAATCAGAACTTTGCACTATATTTACCAGAACCAACTCGTATAGCTTTAGCTAGTGCAGAAATCAGTGCAAAAATTGACAGGTACGCTACTCAAGAAGCTAAACCAGAGACTAACAAAGAGCAAGCGTGCAGAGACTGGCCACTTGATGTGAGGAGTGGCCGTAGATGGCTAAAGTCTACATACTCCTTATTGGCTCAAGCAAGTTCTAATGCTAGTGAAAGCGAAGCGACTACTGCCAAGGCACCTGCAGTTAAGCTCAAAGCAACAACTATCCCCAATTACCCCGAATCTTCAGGTAGACAATCAAAGGGCAATCCATCCGTTATCTCAAAAAGTAATCTGTCCATCATCACTATCCGTGATCTTTGTTTTCGCTATGATAAGGCTGAACCCTTTATCCTAAAGTACCTTAATGCAGAGTTTAGCCCAGGTCAGACTCATGGTATCGTGGGGGGGAATGCAGCAGGTAAATCTACTCTGCTGGGTCTTATTGCAGGTATATATAAACCTCAGTTAGGCAAAATTCGCAAAGATAAGAATCTAAGACTAGCAGCTTTACCACAAAACCCCAAAGCAAGTTTTGTCTGTGATACTTTGGCGGAAGATTTCTACAGTTTAGGTGCAAGCACAAGTCCTGAAGAGGTGTTACAGATTGCGCAGGACATGGATATTGTCCACCTCTTAGACCAGCACCCCTATGACCTTTCTGGCGGAGAAGCTCAAAAAGCTGCTCTGGCAAAGGTCTTACTAACGAAGCCTGACATCTTATTATTAGATGAGCCAACAAAGGGTCTCGATGCCTATGCGAAACAAGAGGTAGGGCACATTTTTGACCGGCTAGCTGCACAGGGGAAAACGCTCATCATAGTGACTCATGATTTGCCCTTCGCAGCAAGACATACACAGACTTGCTCACTTCTTGCAAATGGTGAACTCATAGCGCAAGACCAGACACATAATTTTTTCTTAAACAATAGCTTCTACACCACGCCAACAAACCGCATGACGCGCAATATTATCGATGGCTGCGTAACAGTCAATGACGCACTTGAAGTATTGAATCCAAAATGACTTTGCTCCTGTCTTCAATCGTAGTGGGCATCCCCCTTATTGTCTTGGCACTTACCCTAGAACGTACCAAGCCCAGGCCACGTGACCTCATGCCCGTAGTAGTCCTATCAGCGCTTGCAATAGTGGGGCGGGTAGTAGCCATGCCTATTCCTAACTTTCAACCAGCAACAGCACTCATTGTTCTGACAGGCTTCTTCTTTGGCAGACGCGCAGGTTTACTGTCAGGCATGTTCGTTGCCCTCATTTCAAATATGCTCATGGGGCAGGGCCCTTGGACTCCTTGGCAAATGTTGGCTTGGAGCCTAGTGGGCTACGGCGCAGGATTTCTCGGAGAAAGAATAAGCTGGGGCAAAGCAGTTATCGCAGACAAACACAAGAATACAGACATCGTGAAGGGGGAGTATGGGACAGATATATCAGATACATCAGGCAAAACTGACACCCGCAATAACCTCCAAACAAAGCATCGGGCAAGCAGAGGTATCACCATTTTGTTTGCGGTGACGGTCATCTATGGTGCAGTGGCCTCACTAATCTTCGGTGTGATTATGGATACGCAATTCTTCGTAGCTTATGCCTGGGAATCTGGCTGGTCAGGCCTTATAGCTGCGCTAGCAATGGGACTGCCCTTCAACATGGCTCATGCAGCATCAACCCTCATTTTCCTGGCACTAACTCTTATTCCCTGGGGGAAAAAATTCCATCGCCTAAAAACAAAATATGGCATTCAAAGTATGTAGTAAAACATCACTGACATTGAACAGCATTTATGCATATCTAAAATCAGACTTTAGATATGCATTGACTTTGAAGTATAATTATGCAAATATAAAATCAGACTTTAGATATGCATAACTCTAAGGAAAAGTTACCCACAGCAAGGAAAGGGCTTCGAATGTATTATCAGCGAAGAATAGAACAAACCCTACAAAATATGGCCACCTCCTTCCCTGTTCTAATGCTGACGGGACCTCGCCAGGTTGGGAAGTCAACTTTATTGACAAGGATGGCAGATGACAATCGAAAGATTGTCTCACTAGATAATCCCACTGTGCGTGCATTGGCAAAAACTGATCCTGAATTGTTCCTGCAGAGATATTCGCCTCCAGTACTCATTGATGAGGTGCAGTATGCTCCAGAGCTTTTTGACTATATCAAGATATATGTTGATGCCCATAAACAAAACGGAGACTTTTGGTTAACAGGCTCACAAACATTTCATCTCATGAATAAGGTAACCGAATCTTTGGCAGGCAGGGTAGGAGTCGCCCGTATGCTTGGCCTGTCCAGCAGTGAGATTGAGGGTAACCTCCTACCAGAATTTCGCATCGAGCAGAAAGAGCTTCTTAAGCGATTCGATATAGCTCAGCCCATGAATTTGGCAGAGATTTTCACACGCATATTCAGAGGATCTATGCCGCGTCTTTACGAGGCTCCGAACACGAAAGTTAGTGAATATTACGAATCTTATCTAGAAACCTATATTAGTCGTGATATTAAAGGCTTGTCGCAGGTTGCCGACGAACTTTCTTTCCTGAATTTTATCGCCATTGTTGCAGCAAGAACTGCCACAACAGTAAACTATGATACTTTGGCAAAAGAGGCAGGTGTGACTTCTCCAACGGCAAAAAGATGGCTGTCAATTCTCGTATCTTCAGGTCTCGTTGCACTGGTTCCAGCCTATGCAAACAATGCGCTAAAGCGAGCGGTTAAAGCTCCCCGAATGTATTTTTTAGACACAGGACTTTGCGCCTACATTACCAGATGGAGCAGTGCAGAAGTGCTAGAGCAGGGCGCTATGGGGGGGCCGTTTTTTGAAACTTGGGTAGTGTCTGAAATCACAAAAAGCTATATAAACAATGGCATACGTCCGCCACTGTTCTACTACAGAGACAGTAATAAAAAAGAGATTGACCTTATCATCGCGCGCGATGGAGCTATTCATCCTATTGAAATAAAAAAAGGAACTTCTCCAAAGAATGCTACAAGTGCCTTCTCTGCACTAAAACCTGTCGAGCTTGCACCTTCAAAAGAAGATATATTTGCTGGAGCTGCGCACTTAAAGACTGCCATTGGCATGGGAGCTGTAGTCTGTTTAACTCCTGATATGATTCCTGTTGATAGAAAAAATTGGCTTATTCCTGCGTGGATAATTTAATCTGCATCAAGCTCTCATTGCTGGACGTACCCTGCTTTCAAGCTTACAATGGGTATAACTACAACTTGGGCTAGATAAGGTTCAGTTTAAGGAGCACAATCATGAGTGATGACAATAGTACACAAGTTAATCCCCGCATTGGTGTTTATCTGGACTGCGATACCGATCATCCAAAGGAGCATCAGCACAACCTGAATGTGATGGAAGCTCTCAGACTTTGCACAAATGCAGAGGGGCTACCTTATGACATCTACATTTACAGTGCAAAAAAGGTATGGAAACGCTACTGTAAGGAGCATGATCTTACCTATCGCCCTTTCCCCACTAGCGGGGCATCAAATCGGCTGGGCAAGCTACTCTTTGGTAAATACATTGATAGCCCAAAGCCACCTGAGTGGGTAGGGGAAATGCTTAACCGCAAGGCAAATGACTTCAAGGTAGAGACGATGATTCTCTCTGCCCCCACAACCTTGGTGCAGCAGATGCAACTGCCCAGTGTGGTCATCATGCTAGATTTAAAGGCAGAAAGCAGCAGTGGTCAAGACGCCCAGTGGTATCAGGATATTTATAAAACAGTGCTGCGGAATGCCACCGCTGTTATTGTGGATCCCTCAGATGGAACAGAATACTTGGGTGATGCCTTGGCTGAAAATCCGGCAGATATAAAGATGCTATCGCTTGATGCAGAATATAATGTTTTAGCATTTAGCCTGGCTACCATACTGCGCTCTGTAACAGCAGGCAGCCAGTAAGTAGAGCGCACACTTTTAATACTTACTGTTGCTAGGAAACCATGCCTGCAGCACGATTCTTTTCTGCAAGAATCCACAGGACCACGATGAAGACTATTTGCTACCTTCGAAAGGATTGCACATGGACGTACTTATCAAAATCAAGTCAGTTGAAGCTGAACTAAAGACCATCCTCGACAAAAATAATATTTCTATGCCTGAAACTGCTATCGTGTTGGGTAGCGGACTTTCCGATGTCGCGGACACCATTACTAATCCGCTCGTTATCTCATACGATGAGCTTGCAGATTTCCCGGTAGCCACAGCCCCTGGGCACAAGGGGCGCTTCGTCATAGGGAAACTGGGCGATACTCCTGTCATTATCATGCAGGGTCGTATTCATTATTACGAGGGCTACCCGATGACCGATGTCGTACTGCCTGTGCGTGTTTTAGCGCGTCTAGGTGCAAAGAATTTTGTTCTCACAAACGCAGTAGGCGGACTAGCTGATGGCATGAGAGAGGGCGACCTCATGCTGATTACTGACCACATTTCAACTTTCGTACCGTCCCCGCTCATCGGCTCCAATATTGATGAGCTAGGATTGCGTTTCCCCGATATGACTCATGTATATGACCAGGAACTGCAGGACACTTTTCGCGCAGCAGCAGGCAAGCTAGACATATCGCTGCGCGAAGGAGTGTATGCTCAGTTCACAGGACCGCAATTTGAAACCCCAACAGAGATTCAGCTCATGAAAAACCTAGGAATAGATGTCGTAGGCATGAGCACTGTAGTTGAAGCAATCGCACTACGTCACATGGACATCCGAGTAAGCGGGGTCAGCTGCATCACCAACCTGGCAGCAGGAATTAGCGATGAACTACTTTGCGGTAGCGATGTGGTGGACGTAGGAAAAGAAGTAGGCCCAACTATGACAGCTCTGCTAAAAGAAGCTATCAACAACTTTTAACCGGTCAATCTTTCAGTAAATTTAGCATCAAGATGGATAGTAGGGGTGGCTGCGCGCAGTTACGGCTTCGCGTCCTTTGCGAAACGGATGTTTGAGCACGACACCCCCACTATCCACTAAGATGCGGAAACCCAGGTAGAAAAGAAGCAGCATGAGAGCAATAGTCCATAACGGCAAGACTACATACTTTACGGCTGACCACCCCACGCCAAAACTAGCAGCAGGGGAGGCGCTTATAAGGGTACATCTAGCTGCACTGTGCAATACTGACCGTGAAGTTATGGCGGGTTACTCACCTGGTTTTAACAAGGTCATGGGACATGAATTTGTAGGCACAGTCGAAGCTCTAGCAGATGGTGCCGATGATGCAGCAAAAGCGCTTATCGGTAAACGTGTTGTAGGGGAAATCAATCTAAGCTGCTTTAGCCCAGACTGTCCCTATTGCTCAACAAGACGCTCATCGCAGTGCCCTAAGCGCGTTGTGGCAGGCATCCATAATCGTGATGGCTGCTTTGCTGACTATATTGCTCTACCAGCACGATTGCTGCACTTAGTTCCTGAAGGCCTATCCAATGATGCAGCCATATTCACAGAACCACTAGCAGCAGCGCTGCGCATAACAGAAGCATCCCACATCTCACCAGACCAACCAATAGCTCTAGTGGGGGACGGGCGTCTTGCCTACATGATTGCTCAGGTCATAGCATTTACGGGTGCACCTATGACCGTTTTCGGTCTCTGCAAAGATAAGCTGGCACTTTTCGAGCCCTTCGCAACAGAAGCGCGACTAAT
>WQVS01000016.1 GCA_009785705.1 Coriobacteriia bacterium | reverse complement strand
GGATTGCTCGGCTGGTGGTACATCGCCGCACGTCTGATTTTTCACTGGTCAGATACTTGGGCTTTATTCCTGCATTAAGGAAATTAAATAATTCCCTCAAGTTCTAGTAGGTATTCTTTAATGTCTACGCCCCCACGATAGCCGACCATGGCACCATTAGCACCAATAACACGGTGGCAGGGGATGACAATCGCTATGGGATTTCGATTGTTGGCTCCACCGACAGCTCGTGCTGCTTTAGGATTGCCAACTTGCGCTGCTATTTGACCATAGTTGCGTGTTTCTCCCCAAGGGATAGTGTAGAGAGCATCCCATACTTTGACTTGAAATTCCGTTCCTTGAGGGGCAAGAGGTAGGTCAAAGTCACGACGCTTGCCTGCGAAGTATTCATCCAGTTGCTGCTTTGTTTGTGCAAGCACAGGAGTTTCCTGCCCTGGAACACACTCAACAAGACCCTCAGGCATTTCATCTCCAACAAGACCAATGATAATAAGCTTCCCGTCTTCTTCGACCAGAGCCAGTTCCCCAACAGGGGATTTGTGATAAGTGATTGATTTAGTCATGCAATAATCATACAGCAAGAACAAAGAAAGCTAATCCCTTAGCAAAAATAAAAGGAGCCTAATCCAAGCTGGCAGGCTCCCTTGTTTTAAACTGCTACATTTTGTATGTAGGCTTAATCTTTCACATCGCTTTCGGGAATGACAGCTTCTGTCTTCCATGTGCCATGCAGATTACAATGTGCCATTGCCTCAAGCACTGTACCCGCGGGTAGGTTTACCTCAACGGTCATAGTGGGGTTAAGCACCTCTGATGCCCCAACAAAGTGGGCAATGGGCTGCTCTTCTGCATAGAGCATCAACCATTCAAAGAAGTGCCCAGCCTCGTTAGGATGTGTGACGTAGTAGCCTGCAGTAACGGTAACCTCTGCAATGTCATCAACCACCTCTATTTCAATGTGAGGAGTGTGCTTTGCCTCATAGGCATCGGCATTCTCTGGGTCTGTAATGAAAGTAGGAGCGGTAACCGTTGGAAAGTCTCTCATAAGCTTCCTCCAATCTACTCAGTTTGTTTGACAGATGCTAATGGTATCACTAAAGCCAGATGAAATCCCAAGTGCGGAAGCTGGGTAACATAAATACTTCGACATTCGGGCTTCCCCCCAACTCAAAGACATAGAACATGTCATCAATGAACAGTCCGCGCGCAGGAGTATCTCCCTCACTAATCAGAGGCAATTCCTCTACCAGCTCAAAACCACGCCTTTCGTTGTAGGAATAAATCAGGTAGAAATCATCGGCAGGGAAGGCTATCAGATTTCTCTCAGGGTTCACTAGTATGGCGCGATGATTGCTGCTTGCATCAGAGTTTCTGAAGTCATCCAAAATCAAATAGTGTTCCCTGGTGACATCCTTAGGATTGCTGATGTCAAACATGCTTAGTTTCAGACCGCCACGGATACCCGTTATTTCACAGGCGTCTCGGCCGAAGCCAAAGAGTAAACCGTCATGCCAAGGGTGCAGGTATTCTGAAAATCCAGGAATCTTTAGTTCGCTCAAGAAGCGAGGATTTGCAGGATCGCTTAAGTCAACTGCATATACGGGGTCAATCTCTCTAAAGGTAACAAAGTAGACGATGTCTCCCATAAAGCGCGCAGAATATACATCTTCATCAATTCCAAAGCCATCAATGCTACCAATGACTTCGAGTCTTTCATCTAGGGTCCAAACTGTTGTATCGGTGAAGTCGGGACTCCAGCCCCATTCTTCAGCGGGGGCTAAAGAGAGACCTATTTCTTCGGAAGAACCCGTTGTTCCTTGCCCACTACCTGATCGACCAAAGTGTTCCCAGCGGGTAAAGGCGGTAATGATGCGGAGCACTCCATCACTTTCATCCAAAGAAAACTGGTTGTTAACGATACCTGGCAGACGTCGAGAGTTTCCAATGTCTATCTGCCCGTCATTTAGCTCTACTCTTGTTACTGTGGTTGCATTGCCCGCGACATCAACATTGCCCAGTCTAATGTCATCAGAGCTTGAACTTGAACCAGAGCCTCTAGGACTAGGATTTCCTGTTCCTGACCCCTGTGTTCCTGCTGCTGGTATATGTATCTGTCCCTCAGAAAGTAAGAACAGATTGTCAGTGCTCATGTAGAGGTCATCACTTCCGCCCAGTAAAGCAGCCTGTGAAGCAAGTTGTCCATTGCGTGTAGTATCAATCGCCACGATATGCGTGTACTTCGTCCTTAGTTCATCCACATAGGGTGAGATGCGAATGTTTGATTCGGGGGTTAGCATTGGGGCTGATTCATTTCCGCTCGAAACAAAGGGAATGAAAGTTGTTGGGTCATTGCGATTACGAGAAGCTTCCTCAATCCAAACAGTGCTAACTAGGTAGAGCGTACTTCCAATCATGCGTGAATTTACCAGGCTTCCTCTTGTTTGGAAGTCGTTCAGGTGACGCGGTTGAGAAGGGTCGCTAATATCAAAAATATCAACCCCTGCAAACTCTGGGAAATGAACACTTGTCCAGAGATCGTTGGTGATAGACCATAGGGCAATAAGGCGGTCACCTTCAAGGTACATCTTTGAGTATGATGCACCACTTGCTATGCCGCGAGTGCCACGCGCAGATGTGTTTCTTGGTGACATCTGTATATCACTTGGTCCTGGGTGAAAGTCTGTACTGTTATTGTGAAAATCTAGAGTTGAAAGTACTTGCGGATTACCCCCATTTGCCTCAAGGATGCTAAGACCCATGGCGCTTAGAGCATAGATGTAGTGTCCATCTGTCTTGATGATGTCAGCTTCTTGTACGCCCTGTACTTGGACATTAGTATCTGAAAAGTCTGGCTCCTCACTAAGTAGTCTCCGTGCGCTGCTGTCAGATTCAGCGCTAAGGGACATATCATCGGGGGCGCTGGTAGGCGCCTCCACGTCTGCTGCCTCTTCTGTCCACCCATCATCTGTGAGCGGCATGTCATCAGCCCACACGTCATCTGAGTCGCTTCCAAAGATTCCGTCAAAAAGTCCGCCTGAAGATTCCCTTTGTTCTTGAGCTATGCGCAATCTTTCCTCATCGCGCGCGCGCACCCGATCGAGGATTGCATAGACATTTTCATAATCATTGCCAGCAGGAATGAGGGCGACCATTCCCTCTGTAGGCAGCCCTGTTTGAAGTGCTGGGTGAGTACTTGGTTCCCCAGGTGAGGGCAGCACAGTCGTTACTGTAGACCATGCAAGGATTCCCAGAAACAGCATCGCAGCTGCCCCTACTAATCCAGAAAACGTTGCAGTGAACTTTCCTTCTGTGCTCCAGTCCTTCCAAAAGCGCTTGCGCGACTTAGTGGGGGTAGAGACAGGGGAGGAGGCAGTCCATCCTTGCCCAACATTTGCTGCACCTGCTGTTTGTGCATCTTGTGCTTGTGCACTGTCAGCAGTACTCTGTGCTTGGCTTTGCTGGGCACTTTGCGCTGTTGTCGCACTGCCTGTAAGGGCGAGCTCCTCTGCCTCTACGGCATGAATCAAGCTGGCAAGCTGGTCCTCATGTGGTTGTATCTTCTCGATTTCTTGCTTGTAAGCATTTTTAAAGGTATTAGGCTTCATAGTCGTACTCCTCACCTAGAATTGTGTGTAGCTTTTTGCGTCCGCGATGTAGATGGGATTTTACTGTTGCTGAAGGTTGTTCTATGACAGAAGCGATTTCAGCAATGTTCAAATCTTCAAAGTAGAAGAGGTGAATACAGCTACGCTGGTAGGGCGGCAGACTTGCAACAGCTTTGTAAACTGACTGCTGCTGTTCTGTCTGTGCCAGTGCTTGTTCTGGGTCATGCTCTGCACTTGCGTTGTGACTAGCACCAGCAGAGGCAATGACGTTGTGCTTTGTTGCCAGTTCGTGTGTGCCGACTTGATTTTCTTGCATTTCATCAAGTGAGCTCACTTTGCTAGACCAGGCACTGCGCTGTAAGTCCTTGCAGCAGTTGATGGTTACGCGTAGCAGCCAAGATTTTGCATGCCGATCATTTTCAAAAGCTGGCTGCGTGCGAACTAATTGCAGAAAGACATTTTGCACTATGTCATCTGCCGCATAGCGCGAATTGCAGATTGCTACTGCTGCACGCAATACGCTAGTGCTGTGGCGTTTGACCAAAGCAGCTGGCGATAAATCGCATGTGCATTTTTCCTTAAGTATGTTCATAGGTTTCCCATCCTCATCAGAGGCCTTATCGGTACCACTATTTAGCCTCTATATATAATACGTTTCAAAGGCCTGTCAGGTTGCAGCTGATGCAAAGTTTTTACAAAAGTGCAGCGTAGAGCATGTAATTGAGGTTAAATTATTTCTTAAATTATTTTTCTATAATATATCTTGACACAACATACTATATGTCATATAGTATTATGCAAGCGAGAAAAACAACATGTGGGTGGCTGCCATCTCGCTCCGCAGAAATGCGCTTAACAACAGCCACCCGCGCCAATGCCAGCGCAGTATTGGCGTAGCTGTTCACAGCAGCAAGCAGAAGAACTTTTAAAACTATCTAGAGATTTGACTAAAGACAGAAAGACGGGAGGTAAGTATGTTTCAACTAGGTTCAGCCTTGTTAGATGGTTGTGTTTTGGCAGTTCTTGCGCGTGAAGACGCTTATGGTTACAGCTTGACGCAAGACATTAAGCAGGTCATTCCCGTGTCAGAATCAACTCTGTATCCTGTACTGCGTAGACTGCAAAAGGATCAGATGGTAACGACCTACGATCAGCCACATAGTGGCAGAAATCGTCGCTACTACCGCATTACTGATGAGGGACACAGACACTTACGAAACATTCAGACATCATGGGGGACCTTTAAGGATGGCGTAGATTCGCTCCTCAACTTTACCCCAGAAGAAATAGCTGCCCTGGCAGTTGCTGTAGACGCTGCAGACAAAGAAGCAGATATGCAAATGCAGCGCATTAAAGACAAGCACACAGCAACTGGCGCTCTTAATCATGAGAAAAGCCAGGACAGCACACACAACACACAAGACATTCCCCAAAGTGGACAGGAAGGAGCGAGAACATAATGACTGCCAAATATGCAGATAGCACGACACAGACAATGACAAAGACTGCCTTTCTGGCAGACTTGCGTCAAAGACTCAACGTACTGCCAGAGTCAGAAGCGATAGCTGCAATGGCTTACTACGATGAATATCTTTCAGAGGCGGGTCCAGAAAATGAAGCAGCAGCAGTTGCTGAGCTAGGCAGCCCTGCACAGGTTGCAGCAGGAATATTGGGTGACCACGTTTACGCAGATACGACAGGTGAAGGTAAGACGACCAAGAAAGGCCTTAGTGCACTTTGGATGGTTGTAATAGGAGTTCTTGCCCTGGCTAATCCTTTGGGCTTGGTTCTCATCATGCTCATTTTCTCTCTACTGCTTACGGCCCTCTCGGTAATATTTTCACTCTTCATCGCAGCCATAACTGCTTTTGTGGGTGGAATAGCCTATATAGGAATCGGTTTTGTTACACTCTTCTCGCACTTTACTACAGGCCTTGCAACAATAGGCGTAGGACTTGCTCTCACTGCCTTTGGTGCCGCGCTTGCGATTGTCCTTGCGTGGCTGACAAAGCATGCCGTTAATGGAGCAGCTCGTGGCGGTTCACAGCTTTTGCGTAGATTCAAGAACAGAAAGGGGACACACTAATGTCAAGCAGAGCAGCAATGAAAACAGTTTGGGTGCTTATACTGGCGGCATTCTTGGTGGGGCTTGGACTTGCGGGCATGGGTGTAGCACTGGGCGGTAATGTTCCCAGCACCTTAATCCCCCTACGTTTTGCCGATGTACGAACGGGCACTTTCTATGACAGAAACATGAATTCCCTCAGTGACACAAGTGTGCAGGGAAGGTTAAGCGAAACGGTACGCGAGGATATTCACACTGTATCTGTATCAGGGGTAAGCGCAAGAATTCATCTTGTTCCTGCTGATGCAGGCTCGCCTGATGGGGACTATGTGTCCTACGCTGTTTATGCACAAAACCCAGACAACTACAGGATAACTGTGCGCAACGGAAGGCTTTCGATTGAGTATAGAACTCGCTTCAGTATGGGATTCTTCCCGGGTATAAATATAAACGTATCTTCGCAAGATGAAATCATAGTCAGCGTACCTCAGGGGACAACACTGCGCGATGTGAATCTGCAGCTAGTGAGTGGCGATGTTGATGTTCAGGCAGAGCAACTAGTGCAGATTGATAGCCTTAGGATTGACGGAGTAAGCACGAATATTAAGGTGGATTCACTGGGAGCACTTAACCCGAGCAACCTATCTGTGACCAGTGTTAGTGGAAGTGTGAATGTGACTAACAGTAGACTTGCAGACTTTAATGTGTCGCAAGTATCAGGCTCAACAACAGCACATATTCTTAATCTTGACGATTTCAGGATGGAGTTCAGTACCGTTAGTGGAAGTATCTCTAAAAATGGAGAAACCCTATTCAATGGTATGGGTGAGCACTCTGTAAGTGGTACGAATGGATTCATTAAAGTTGAAAGTATTAGCGGCAGCGTGAATCTATTCAACATTACCCAAGAAGAGTTTGATGCGGGAAGTAACTACTTCGATGATGGTGAAGAGTTCACTGATTCAGAATATGAATCTGACTATTCTGAAGATGCCGACAGTGGCAACAGTGCTGTTGGCAGCAGCCAGGATAGCGACAGTGAAGACGAAGAATAAGTTTTCTGACTATCTAAACTTATCCTAAGCCCCAAAACAATGGCGGAGTGTGTCCAGTAATGGATGTGCTCCGCCACTTCAATTGTGTATTTGCTGTAGGTTGGGCGCTCTAGCAGTGGTACACTTTATTGCATCTGCTAAACACAGTATTGTCCCTGCGCGCGCAATCAATAAAAGCGTGCCTTGCTCGCCGAAAAGGAGCCCCTGCATGACCCTCATAATCGATGGAAACCATGTTGCTGCAAGCGTAAGAGAGCAGGCAAAACGATCCGCTCAAGATTACCTGCAGCAGACAGGGAAAAGCATCGGACTGGCAGTCGTTCTAGTGGGCGATGACCCAGCATCAGCAGTCTATGTAAGGATGAAGGAGCAGGACTGTGCAGAGGTGGGCATCCAAACCTTCGACCACCGCTTGTCAGAAGAGACCACGCAAGATGAGCTCAATCAGCTCATCGGCAAGCTTAATGCAGATGAGTCTGTCCATGGCATCCTAGTACAACTTCCCCTGCCAGGGCATCTTGATGAAGAGGCGGCCATTGCGCAGATTTCACCCGAAAAAGATGTTGATGGATTTACGGCAGAAAATCTAGGTCGCACCCTGAGAGGACAAAACGCCTTGCGTGCTTGTACTCCCTTAGGTGTTATGCGCCTACTGGAACATTACGACATCGATACCTGCGGCAAGCATGCGGTAGTAGTGGGCAGATCAACCATTGTAGGCAAGCCTCAATCATTGCTTCTGCTAGAGAAAAATGCCACCGTCACTATTTGTCATTCACGCACCGCGGACTTACCAGCAGTCTGCAGGCAGGCAGATATACTGGTAGCCGCCGTAGGAGTAGCAGAGCTATTGGGGGCAGACTGCATAAAGCCTGGGGCAGTAGTAATCGACGTAGGCATAAACCGCAACAAAGAAGGAAAACTGGTAGGTGACGTAGATTTCGAAGCAGCAAGTTCCCTAGCAGGTGCCATAACTCCCGTACCTGGAGGAGTAGGACCAATGACGCGCGCTATGCTAATCGAAAACACAATCCAGAGTGCACTAGATGCTTAATCTTCGCGCTGATTTTCTACTGCGAAATGGCGCTTGCAGCTTCTAGGAAACAGGCGGAGCGAGCGAAGAATAGTGAAGCCGCAGGCAACACTGCGCTTTTGCGAAGAAAAGCCAGCACGAATCTTGAACATTTAGAGTGTGCGCTATTGAGGTAATCGATGAAACTTCTTGCTTTACATACCTGCTGTGCTCCCTGCTTGATGGGGGTTTATGACGTGCTGGCCGAAGAGGCTGAACGTGTTGCTGTGATTTTCTATAATCCCAATATTGAACCTATGGATGAGTATCTTAAGCGCCGCGATACTTGTTTTGATTATGCCCGTGAGAAAGACATTGATTTCATAGAAATTGCTCCTGATAATGATTGGGAGCAGGTTGATGCAAATGATGAGCAGCGTTGTTTTTCCTGTTACCTCTTGAGACTTGGGCGAACGGCTCAGTGGGCAGCCAGTAACAGCTATGATAGCTTTGCCACGACATTGAGCATTAGCCCCTGGCAAAATCTTGAGGCAATCAACAGAGCAGGGACGCATATCGCACAGAGTTATCCAGATGTATCCTTTGCACAATACGATTTTCGCAACTACTATAGAGAGGCACAAAACAAGGCACGTGACCTAGGGATATATCGTCAGAACTATTGTGGTTGCTTAAGGGGCAGGGCAGAAGTTCAGGAGCAGCGCAAGCGATGCAAGAAAGCTAGTGCTTCCCGTAATTCCGACACAAAATAGAGTATAGATAAAGCCAAGATACGTAGAAGCAAAGAGGATTCATGACTACTGATACACCATTACGCACCGAAGACTTCAATTACCACCTACCAGAACATCTTATAGCGCAAGAGCCCATGATGCCCCGTGATGCTTGCAAGTTGCTTGTCATGAATCGTAGCAACAACAAGCTTGAACATCGCCATTTTCGCGACATTGGTGACTATCTTAATCCTGATGACCTTTTGGTAGTAAATGAAACACGTGTGCTTCCTGCTAGACTGCAGGGCAGGCGTGCAGATACAGGCGGGGCAATAGAGGTCTTACTGCTAAAAGACCTGAAAGAGGGAACTTCTACCTGCCCCGTTTGGGAGTGTCTTGCAAAGCCAGGTAAGCGCGTTAAAGAGGGTACGGAGATTGTCTTTGGTGAAGGCGAGAATCCTTCCCAGACCCGTCTCACAGGGAAGGTTATTTCTGTGGGTGATAACGGAATCCGTCACATCAGTTTTTCTGCTGCAGACGATGATTTCCATGCAGCAATTCATAGGCTAGGCACCTTGCCACTGCCACCCTACATTAAGGGTTATGCAGGTGACCAGGACATGTATCAAACTGTTTATGCTGGTGCTGACGAGCACAGTGCAGCAGCCCCAACAGCAGGCCTGCACTTTACTCCAGAACTTCTAGATGCACTGCAGACAAAAGGGGTAAATATTGCCCGCGTGCGCTTGGATGTAGGTCTCGATACCTTCCGTCCGGTAAGTGAGGATGATCCGGCCCAGCATCATATCCACACGGAATATTTTCACGTGCCACAAGAGGCAGCTGATGCAGTAAATACTGCTCGTGCAGCAGGCGGCCGTGTAATTGCAGTGGGTACCACAGTAGTACGTGCTTTAGAGTCAGCAGCACAACTTAGCTCAGGTGCCATTAGTGAGCAGGGAGCTCCCACATCGCTCTACATTTTGCCTGGCTTCGAATTTAAGGCAGTGGATGCACTCATTACTAATTTTCATGTGCCAAAGTCAACTTTAGTAATGATGATTTCAGCCTTCACAGGACGAGAGGAGATACTTGCAGCTTATAATGAGGCTGTGCAAAAAGAGTATCGTTTTCTGTCTTTTGGCGATGCCATGCTTATCCTCTAAAAGGGCACTTGAAAAGTAGTAGCGATGGTATTATAGCTTAGTATCAAATCTTACCTTTAAAAGCAGGCATTTCCGCAGCGCGGATGCTTGCAGTGCACGACAGGAGTAAACATGATTAAACAGCTTAAAGCTGTAATTGTAGGAACCGTTCTTTTTGCCTTTGTAGCTACCATAGTGGTGCTTCCAGGTTCTGCTCTTACTGCAGAAGCAGCAACGGGAACAACAGAGTCTTCCGAGGTCATTCCCTTTGATGCGATGACGGTAACTGTCCGTCGTCTACCCAATACCTATTTCGCCGCGGTAACTGGTTTTCTTGACCCAGAAACAGTAGAGCTGCCTGCCACTATAGAGATAGCTGTTCCTGAAGGTGCTCAGCTAATTTGGTTTGGCGAACCTTCTGACGATAGGCCCATTGAGTCAGCTCCCAGATTTGAAAACCCTGATATGCGTACCGTAGATGGTTTTGACATCTACACTGCTACTCTGCAACATGAACATCAGGCACAAATCGAATATAACCTTTTCTTTAATCCTGTTGCAGAGGCGGGGGATGGTAGTTACATACTGCACATGGAATATACTCCTCTTACTGACCTTCAAGCTTTGCGCTTTATAACCAATTTGCCTCCGGGTAATCAGATAGTTATAGATGATGACGTAGAATTTTATGGGCTAAATGGTGAAGGTGAGCGTCAATATGGGCGTACTTTCTGGGATGTTGGTGCTGGGCGCATGATTACAACTAACATTAGTTATACAGCACCTGGGGGCATGGGGACTCCCAATGAGAGTCGTGTATCAGACGGAATAATCGTAGCTGCTGTTAGTACCTTGGTTGGTGTAGTGGCAGTTTTGGGCATTGTGCTTGTGGCAAAAAGGCGCAGAGCTGCGAACGAAGAGTACTAACGAGTGCTGAGTCGGCTGCAATTCTGGCCGACTTGCTTCCTTTAGAGCTTTGCGATTGACTTAGCTGAGTGCGCCTGTCAGTAAACTTGCAGAATGATATAAGTGTTAAGGTTTTGGGTTCTGCCGTCTGCTTCAAAGTGAGCTATGAGCTTGGCTCTATCGCTGACATGTTTCACGAGCCCATTGATTTCACATTCTGAGAAACTGTGACAATAGCGATAGGCACCTGTCTTGTTTTGCCAGCCCAGAAAGTAATCGCCCTTATCCAGGGTTTTGTTTAGTGCATCAGCGCTTTCAAAGGGGGCGGGAGGACTTAGTTCTGTCAGTGCGCAGACATGAGTCTCTTTGGCTTTTTGTCCCAAATTGGGACATTTAATAAATTGCCAGAAAGATGCGATTATAAATCCGCCAGATTTTGTGTGAGTAATCATGATATCCAATAGAGCCTTACGCAGGCTTTGGCTCGGGATATGATGCATGAATCCAAAAGTGCTTACTATGTCACACTGTGGAGCATGGACGTGCTCCTCAACAGCCTTCTGGCCATCATCAACAAGCAAGCGTAATATGTCAAGGTCTTGATAGTTGCTTTGGGCACTGTCACTGTCAGATAGACTCAGGTGGGGACTTTCCCCATCGTGTTCCCCAGACATCTCGTTGCTGTTGTCTACTCCAAAATAGTTAATCGTGGTCTCTGGTAACGATGAGCGCAAAAAGGCTTCAAAGCGCCTATTCCCACAGGCAAGGTCAAGTATGGAAAGTTCTTTATGTGCAAGGTTGGCATTACCCAGTTCTTCAAGACAGCGCTTCCAGCCATGCCAGGGTGCCCCTCTTGTTTGCGCGAAAGAGGCTCCTTGTTCTTGGTAAAAGCGATTATTGAGCTCAAGTAAAAAATTAACAGTAGAATCATTCATGGATATAGTTTAACCTACGCTACAATAAGTTCCTCTATGGAAGATATGTTACTTAACATAGTTGATGAATTGCGGGCGGGCCCCGTGCATGCGCAGGCTCCTGACGGGTCTGCTTATGTCCTTTCAGATGCTGAGACCTTTTCTCGCCTTATTGACCGCTTAGGCAAGGGGCGTCCTGATGCCCAGGATTACTCGAAGCATCGACTGCTATCTTACTATCAAGAAGTAAAACGCAGTGATGTTAGCAGGTGGAAGTCTTGGAATATTAGCCCCAAATTGGAGCGTCGTCTGTTGCGCATACTTCAGACTAAGCCTAGACGCACCTCTTCGGGGGTGGCAACGATTACCGTCATCACTAAGCCCTGGCGCTGTGCCAGCGATTGCCTTTACTGTCCCAATGACGTGCGTATGCCAAAGAGCTATCTAAGTGACGAACCTGCCTGCCAGCGTGCAGAACGCAATTTCTTTGATCCTTACTTGCAGGTGCAATCACGTCTGCAGGCACTTACCCAAATGGGACACTTAACAGATAAGGTTGAGCTCATCGTGCTGGGAGGTTCCTGGTGTGACTATTCACAGGATTACCAATTGTGGTTTACTCACGAACTCTATCGTGCGC
This sequence comes from Coriobacteriia bacterium, assembly GCA_009785705.1. Classification (GTDB taxonomy): domain Bacteria; phylum Actinomycetota; class Coriobacteriia; order WRKU01; family WQUG01; genus WRBW01. The sequence goes on along the minus strand of WQVS01000016.1, from coordinate 4,901 downwards.
TTAATGACACAGTAGAGGGCGGGATAAGCGTAAACCAAACAGAGATAAATAAGCTGCGCCAACGCTATTTGGACGCAGGCTTTAGTGATAGCAAAGATGATATTATTCAACGCACAGCAGCCGTACAGCAATGTGTAGATAATGGGGAGCTAAGCTACAATCAGGCAATCCGTGAACTTTATGAAGACTGCGAGATGTGGCAGAAGGTAAGTCGCGTAAGCGCATCTGCAGAGTGGAGCATGGACGCACTTCGCCAGCAGCAGGCCATCAACGAATCTTCACAGCACCGCATGGTGGGCTTTACGGTAGAAACGCGCCCTGACCTTGTGACGGCGGATACCTTGGTGCTGCTGCGACAATTGGGCGTGACACGACTACAAATTGGCATTCAAAGTCTGGATTCGCAGGTATTGCGACTTAATCGTAGGCACACTAGTTCTGAACATATTCATAATGCTTTTGCCTTGGCGCGCACTTTTGGCTTCAAGATTCATGGGCACTTTATGCAAAATCTCTACGGATCATCTCGTGAGGCTGATGCGGCAGAGTATGCGCACTTTATGACTAATCCCGCTTATATTCCCGATGAAATTAAGCTTTATCCCTGCTCGTTAGTCGCAGGCACAGGTCTTGTTGCCCACTATGAGGATGGTAGCTGGCAGCCCTACCCAGAGGAAGAATTGGTCAAGCTACTTGCCACCAATACGATAAATACTCCGTCACATGTGCGCATATCACGCATGATTCGGGACATATCGTCACACGACATCATGGCAGGTAGCAAGCGCACCAACTTGCGTCAGTTGGTTGAAAAATCTGTCATTGATTCAGGCGAAACCATACGTGAGATTCGCCACCGTGAGGTGAGCAGTCACGAGATTATTCACGATGACCTAAAGCTAGACATTGTCACCTATGAGTCAAGCGTGTCGCAGGAACATTTTTTGCAGTGGGTGACAGGCGATGAAAGAATAGCTGGTTTCTTGCGTCTATCTTTGCCGAAGCCTAATCGTGCGTACTATCTTCCGATAGATGAAAGTCAACTTCCGATGTCTCTTGATACGGCTATTATTCGCGAAGTTCACGTATACGGCAAGGTAGCAGCCATCAATAAGGTAGAAGAAGACAACAATCAACACAGTGCAAGTAATGTACAGCACTTTGGTCTAGGCAGAAAACTTATAGAGAAGGCTTGTGAAATCGCTGAAGATGAGGGTTATACAAAGATGAGTGTTATTAGTTCAGTAGGTACTCGCAGGTATTATCGTAAGCTGGGCTTTCTTGATGACGAGCTCTATCAGGTAAGAAACCTTTTACAAGGGGGCAAATAGTAAATTCAACAATTGTGTGAATTTGATGTTGATTTAGTATCACTTACTTGCATGGCAGGATTTGAGCAAAGTATAATTAAGGAAGCGTTTTTAATTTAGTGAGGTATGTTAATTTTTTTATAGTGAGACATCTTTCAAGAGCAATTAAATAACAATTTAATGTATCTGCGAATTAAATAAAGCAGTGACCGCCAAATAGTGACCGCCGTATTACTATGAGGAATGACTATGGTTATTGCAGAAAAAGTTGACGGCAGGCTTAATAGCAAAAAATCTACCAACAAAAGAACCCCTACATTGCTGCTAGTAGCGGCACTTATGTTGCTACTTCCTTTTGTTGCTGCGGCTAATTTGCCTGCAGTGCAATCATTTATTGCGCAGCAGCAGGAGTCGCTTTCCGACAGTCAGATGGCGGCGCTTACTGAAGAAGGCGTAAGGCATTTAGAATCATCTGGCCAGAGGGTAGTTCAAATCTCTACGGGAACCATGCATGCTGCGGCAATTGATGGAGACGGAAACCTTTGGACCTGGGGACGCAACAATGTTGGACAACTGGGCCTTGGTAATACTACTAATCGAAACATTCCTCAAAAAGTAACAGATGGCGCATCTACATGGAAATCGGTTTCTGCCGGTGGCTGTTCACGAGCAATCTCTAGCTATACGCTAGCAATTGGTACTGACGGAAGTCTCTGGGCATGGGGTCGTGGTGAAGAAGGTCAGCTTGGCATAGGCAATACACGTACCCATTCTTATCCACAAAGAGTAACAGGTGGTGCATCTAGCTGGCAGACGGTTGCTGCGGGATGGACCACCACTTTGGCAATAGGTGCCGACGGAAGCCTTTGGTCTTGGGGAGCCAATTATGCAGGACAGCTGGGAATAGGAAGATTTGAAGACAGAATTTACACTACTCCTCAAAGAGTATCAGGGGGACCTAGTGGTTGGCAATCGCTGGATGCAGGAAGGCATCATACCTTAGCACTGGGCACCGATGGAAGCCTTTGGTCTTGGGGTGGTAATGACTTTGGGCAATTGGGCTTAGGTTTAGACATGAATACTCAAGCTGCAAATACGCGCACTACTCCCACCAGGATAACCACAGGTGCATCGTCGTGGCAATTCGTTGCCACAGGAATCAATTTTTCAGCAGCAATAGGTACTGATGGTAGCCTGTGGATGTGGGGAATAGGTGACAGCGGTCAATTGGGTCAAGCGCAGGCCATTCATCGCAATTCTCCCACAAGGGTAAATGTTGCAGAGGTCTCTGCGTGGCGATTTGTTACTGCGGGTGCTCTTAATACCATGGCAATAGATGTCGATGGTAATGCTTGGGCTTGGGGGGATGGCACCCATGGACAGCTCGGTGCAGGAAATACCACAGGCCAAATCCTTCCGCAAAGAGTGCCGGGAGACTTTGTGTGGGAGGCAGTCAGCGTAAGTGCGGCTCAGGCATTTGCACTTGATGCTGATGGAGCCTTATGGTCCTGGGGACAAAACGAGTTCGGTCAGCTAGGCAAAGGAATCACGACACCTTTAGGTGCGCAAGGTACAGGTGCACAAGGTACCGGCACTAACAATTGGGTTCCCTGGCGGGTTGCGGCATCCTTGACTTCTTCCAGTGCCTCTAATTGGAATCCCGCAGGTAATGCGACTATCCCGAACAATGGGGCGGCAGGCATAACAGAATTGAATACCGAATTCGTTACGATAAACTTCGATAGGTCAATGAGAACTGATCTAGAATCACGGGGTACTATTGTGATTGACCATGGTGCTACAGTAGATGTTGCTGCAGGTACATGGTCAAATAGCACACGCGGCCCTAATACCGTATTCACTGCACCACTGATTCTATTTGCCTCTAACACTATGCACACAGCAACAGTGTCGGGCTTTGTGGATGCTCATTTTGGTCTTCGTGGCACAAATGAAATGCATCCGCATACTTGGACGTTTACAACAGCGAGAGTCATTCCTCCTCTTTCTGTGGTGAATGTCTTGCCACAGGGTACAAATGTGGCAGTAGATACTGAACATGTTGCAATAAGCTTTAATCAGACAGTAAATAGTGTGCAACTAGGCACGGTGACCCTGAATGGACAAGCACTTAGTCTTTCGGGCGCTACATGGAGCGAAGACGATACCGTACTTACCATTCCTTTACCCGCGCTTGATTCTCTTGAGGGAAACACCTTAGACTACGCGACCTTATACACTGTTGTTGTGGCAGATTTCAGGGCGACTCAGGGTAGCGAGATGTCAGAAGCCCACCATCAATTTGTGACTGTTCCTAAGGAAATCGATACTACTATCACTAAAACTTTGCGTATGCCAGAGGGAACAACCAGTCCCGATGCAGATTTTATCTTTGAGATAGTGCCTTATAGCTTTAATGAAGATACCAGTACTGCTGCAAAAGAGCTTCTGCCTGAGCTCGATAATCAGACAATCAGTATTTCAGCAGCAGATATCGGAATAAGTATCGACACTACAAGCACAGAAGCTACGGGCACAGGCAGTATCATAGAGGTAATTCGTTCGTCAGAATTTTTGCTCAAAGATGTAAGTTTCCCCTCGCAAGGAATATATACCTACAGAGTGAGCGAAAGAGCTGACACCTTTACGAGCACTGCAACAGAGATTATGACTTTCGATACCAGAGTTTGGAAGTTGAGCTTTATCGTGCAGGATCTGCCTGTCCTGGCAGGCGGTACTCATGTTGTTGCAATACATCTGCAAGAAGTAATTTCAGAAGAAGAGATGGGCCCAAAAGGTGAAGGCACCCTTAATTTTGTTAATACTTTTATACGAGCTCACCCAGGGACTGACCCAACAGATCCTTTAGCAATGAAAGGACTTACCTTGTCTAAAGAGGTCGTAGGCGAATTTGCTAATCGCAGTCAATATTTTGACTTTAGGATACGAATGAATGCGCCAAGCCTTGTACAGAATCATGCAGGCTACAGAGCCTATGTTGTCGATGAGCAAACAAACACGATAGTCACAGCTAGCTCTAACGGATTGGTAGCAGGGACTAGTTCTTATGGAGATTACCTGCTTTTTGCTCCGAGTGTAGAGCAGACAGTGTCGCTGCGTCACAATCAGACTCTGGTAATAATGAATGTACACGTGGGTGCAGGCTACACTATCACAGAACTTGCGAGTCGCAATTTTACTCCTTCACTCTTGCTGACAAGCAATGGTTTGCCTGTTGCAGTAAATAATCCTCAAGCAGGCATAGATAATGTAGAGCTGAGTACGGGCGAACAGTCAGTTGGTGAGGCAAGAAATGCGGCAGAATTCACAAATATGCATAGAGCCCCAACACCTGCAGGTCTTTTCTTAAGTAGACCCTCCTTAGTTACAGTGTTCGTTATTGTGGCAGCGATTCTTGTGCCACTGACATTATTGCGTACACAGCGCTTAAAAACTGAAATACAAAATCTGTAGCTGAGTCATTCATATAGTATCCTTACAAGCATGGATACACTTTCACTTTTTAATGACTCAGATGGCGAAGATGCCTTAACAGAGGGTACTCAAACAGAGACAACTTCGTCACTTGAT
>WQVS01000015.1 GCA_009785705.1 Coriobacteriia bacterium | reverse complement strand
TCAGACACAAGAGGGGTAGCTTTAAAAAGACTGGCAAAAAAGATTCGCTAGAATCAGCAGGCAAAGCCCCAGCTAAGCGAAGTGAGGGATAGGCAAATGCTAGCACTTAATAAAGTCAACCTAAGCTTTAATACAGGAACAGTCAACGAAGTTCACGCCCTAAAGGACCTGGGCTTACTACTGGAAGAGGGCGACTTCGTTGTTGTTATTGGGGGCAATGGTTCAGGTAAATCGACGATGCTCAACACTGTTTCAGGAAGTTATCTGCCAGATAATGGCAAAATCGTTCTAGATGGCAAAGACATTACCTTCATGTCAGAGCATGCGCGCGCAAAATATGTGGGACGTGTTTTCCAGGACCCCATGCGAGGCACAGCTCCTGACATGACTATCGAAGAGAATCTTGCTCTTGCACATCGCCGTGGAAATAAACGCACTTTCAAGCGCGGTATTAAAGCGGCAGAGCGCGTCCAGTACCGCGAACTTCTCTCTCGCCTAGATTTAGGGCTTGAGGATAGACTCAATACGCGCATAGGATTACTTTCAGGGGGGCAGCGTCAGGCGATTACCTTGCTTATGGCGACTTTGCAAAACCCGAAGATATTACTACTTGATGAGCATACAGCAGCACTAGATCCAAAGACAGCTGCAAAGGTGTTGGAAATCTCTGTACACCTGATTGAAGAAAGCTACCTCACAACGCTTATGGTCACACATAACATGGCAGATGCCATCAAGTATGGCAATAGGCTTGTACTTATGCGCGAAGGCGACATTATCTTTGAGGCAACAGGTCAACAAAAAGCATCCTTGACAGTACCTGAACTAGTTGACAAGTTTATTTCAGCAGGTGTTGAGGTACAAGTATAGTTAGCCGCAGTTCGCTATCATGACTACCATGGTATTTTCTGCGCTCCATAATGAAGATAAGCCTACAAATCATTCTGACAAGCAGGATGAGGCAGTAGTTGCTAAGAGCCCCGCTGATAAGGGTCAAATTAAGCCTGAGCGCATACTGACGATTCCTAATGTTATAACCTTCTTACGTCTACTTTTGGTTCCTTTGGTCTTTGTTCTCATTATCAACGAAGGAAATAATCTATTAGCCTTTTCGCTCTTTGCTCTAGCAGGACTTACTGATTTCGTTGATGGCTATATTGCAAGGAAGACTAATACTGTAACCGAATTTGGTAAGGCAATCGATCCTCTGGTCGACAGACTTCTACTAGGATGTGGGGTACTTGCCCTCTTTGTCATAGGTGAGCTACCCATTTGGATTTTGATATTTGCCATCTTTAGGGATTTTTTCTTGCTCTCAGGACTAGCGATTGTGCGCAAGATAACGGAAGTAGAGATTAGAATTCGCAATATTGGAAAGATTACGACAACCTTGTTGTTGACGGGTTTTGCAGGTTTAATATTGGGCATTGGGACTATACCTGCCGGTTTAGGGTGGACAGACTCCACTGCGTTTCCTGGATTTTCCGCAGACCCTTATTTTGTGTGGATTTGGCTTATTTACTTAGGTCTATTGTTCTCATTTATGACCTTGATAGCTTACGTGTATGATGGCATTCAACTGATACGAAGTGCAAAAATGCGACAGGAAGAATCTTGCAATGAAGCTTAGCGATAAAGAGCTTTTAAAGCGCGTGCTGGATGATGTGCGACATGATGATGTCAATGAGCAGCTTAATCAGAATGCTCAAGGCAAGAAATCTGCAGCGCTAAAAAGAAAAGAAATGATTCAGAAAGAGAAGGCGAAGAAACTGCGCCGCAAGAGGTTCCTGCGCCTTGCCATACCTCTTACAGTTTTGGCCTTACTGTTGGGTGGAGTGCTTGCCTTTGAGTATCTTTCAAGCTGGGGAAAAATACATCGTAATGTTGTAGTATCCAATATAGAAGTCGGTGGCAAAACCCCTGAGGACGCACAGGCTTATCTGGATGACAGGCTAGCTAGCTATGCCGAGATTCCGATAGTCATCACTTTTGAACCTGATTCTGAGGATGATGATGTTGATGCAGAAGAATCTGCTACAGAGGATAGTGCAAGCACAGAGGCCTCTGACGAAAATGGTGAAGAGAATCCTTACAGTTGGGCCTTATTGCCTGAAGATATCGAACTGAGCTTTGATACTACTAAAGCGGTTGCACAAGCATATGACTTTGGTCGCCAGGGAAACATCTTTGATGCCTTGCAAGATCGTTTCATGAGTTACTTTGAGGCCCATCGTTTCAATTTAGAATTTTCGACTAACGAAGATTTGGCTACAGAAACATTTGAGCCTATTCGCGAAATGGTCAATGTTGAACCAGTCGACTCAAAGGTCGTCCGAGAAGAAGATGGTTTCTATATTGATGTAGGAAGTGATGGCCTTGTTGTAGATGAACAGCAACTGCTTGCCCTTATGGCAGATGCTGTCCTTGCGCAAGACAGTGACTTGTTGTTGCCCATGGAGGTCTATCCTCGCTACATTGATAACGAGGAAGCTCAGCGTGTTGCAGACATTGCTAAAGAGGCAACAGCGTTGTCGCTTGATGTTAACTATGATGACCAAAGTTGGACTTTTGATTCTGATGCCCTTGCGGGACTTCTTGAATTTAGACGTAGTGACAGGATAGATGAAGAAGATATTGTACTTTCTTCGGCAGAGTCCATATCTGCTGCGGAGCACAGTCTAGAAATTCTTATATCGACTGAAGAAGTGAGCGAGCGAATTATCGGCCGATTAGGGGCAGATGTTGGCAGTTCTCCCAGAAATGCTCAATTTGTTGTCGATGGTGATGATGTGAGTATTCGACCGTCACGGATAGGTTCTGGTGTTGACGCAGAGCAACTTGCGCTCGATTTGACAGAGGTACTTCTAAATCAGGATGAAGATGCACGTACTGTCGAAGTCACTATGAGAGATATTGCTCCTCGTCGCAGCACAGAAGATGCTGAGGGAATGGGCATTCGTGAGCAGGTAGGAAGCTTTACTACAAACTTTAGCTTGGGTAATGCTCCGCGACTACACAACATTCAACTTATGGCACGTATGCTTGATGGGATTTTAGTTGCCCCTGGTGAAGAATTCTCTATTAACGGTGCAACAGGCTACCGCACCGCAGCTGATGGATTCCAGGCCGCAGGCGTTATTGTACAGGGTGAAATGTCTACTGCTGTCGGAGGTGGAATCTGTCAGGTCTCAACCACCATGTTTAACGCAGCTATGAAATCTGGCTTCCAGATAACACAACGCATTAATCACTCGGTATTTTTGAGTTCTTACGAACCGGGTAGAGATGCTGCCATTGCTGCTCAAGGTCCCGATTTCCGCTTTAGGAACACTTTAGACAGTTACGTGTTAATCTCAACCTCTTCGACTAATTCTTCTGTGACGATTTCCTTCTTTGGAACAGATCCAGGATATGATGTAGATATTAGAACGGGAACTTTTAGCCGCCAAAATTTTAGTACTTCTGAGGTTCGTGATAACACTATTCCTAGGGGAGAACGTGAAGTAGAGCGCGCTGGGCAACGTGGTGGCACAGTCAATGTGTACTATACAGTGCGTGATGGCGATAGGATAGTTAGGGAACAAACCTTTACCAGTAACTATAGAACAGTAGATGCGATTGTGCGGGTAGGCACAAAACCACCTGCCAGCAGCAATGACTAAAACAATTGGGGAGGCCTAGATGGCACAACAACTTTCAGTATTCTTAGAAGATGCTCCAGGCCGCCTTAATCAGCTTACGGGTGTGCTGGGTGAGCATGCTATAAATATGCATGCGCTCTTCCTTTCAAAAGAGGGCGACTTTGGTGTTGTGCGCATTATTTGTGACAAGACTGAATATGCCCTAGGGATACTTAAGGAAGCGGACTTTTCTGTGGCCACTACAGACGTTGTGGCTGTTGCCATTCCTGATGCACCTGGCGCCTTAAGTAAGCTTTTTGATGTTATTGCTCAGGCTGATATTGATATAAGCTATGCCTATTGCATTGTTGATCCTTCGAGTAAACAGGCTATTAGTTTTTGTCGCTTCAAAACTCCCCATGCAGTTCAGATTATAGAAGACGCCGGATTTACGGTACTGGGCGACAGCGTCTTTCACGATTAGTTTACGACGAGAAGGTATTCAGATATATGCAATTCTTCAGGCGATCCATAGCAATTTTTGTGATTGTTCTTGCGCTGTTTACGTCAGCGGCAATACCTCCTGTAGTTTCTGCTAGTGTTCGTGATACAGATCAATTAGATGGAGCAAGCTGGACTGAGTTTGATATTCAGCATGAAATCATGCCAGACGTTACGATGGCAGCAGGTGCCTTGGTTGACGGTGATGGTCGCATTCTTTGGTCGCGCAATCTAGACGAAAGACGACCTCCCGCATCAATATCAAAGATTATGACTGCGATTCTCGTTGTGGAGAATATGGACAGCGATGAAGAGTTTGTTATGCCAGCCATGCCCATTGGTCCTGCTGAATCCAGAGCACATTTAAGGGAAGGTGACGTTCTTACTCGTGAACAACTGATCCAGGCACTTCTTATAGTTTCAGGAAATGATGCAGCCCATGCTGTAGCAGTTGAAATTGCGGGAGATGTACCTAGTTTTGCAGAGATGATGAATGAACGTGCAGAACAACTAGGAATGAATGATACCCAATTTAGAAATGCTTCAGGCATTGACCAGCAAGGTCAATTTTCTACAGCACGTGATATCGCAACCCTGTCACGGTTTGCCCTCTCAATCCCAGAGATTCGCGAAGTTGTCGGAACTGCAGAGCTGAACTTTGAAATCGGCAGAGGAAGCCAGGAGTGGGTAAATACCAATATCTTACTGCAATCTTATGAAGGCGCAACAGGAGTTAAAACGGGATTTACCAGCGGTGCAGGACATAGCCTTGCCATGTCAGCGCAAAGGGATGAATTGGGTTTAGAGTTGATTGCTGTTGTCTTGGGTGCACGTGCCGACGTCGACCGCTTCTTTGATGCACGTCACTTGCTGGACTTTGGCTTTACTCACTATCGAACACAAGACCTTGCAATAAAGAATGCCGTTAAAGGTAGGGCACAGGTAAGCAATTTTCCTGATAGAACGGTACAGGCTGCTGTTAGCGAAGATGTTTCACTGCATGTACTTGATGTTGCAGGACCAATAGAACAGAGTATAGAGATCAACAGTACGCGGTCCCCTGTGCGCAGAGGGGATATGTTGGGACATATTTCCTTTACGCAGCGTGGTAGACTTGTTGCCCGTGTTCCCCTTGTGGCAACCGAAGATGTAAATAACCCCTTTTTCTTAGTGCAGTGGTACTATAATGTCGTCATTGCCTTAAGAGGCGGGTCAGACTAGTTTCCCTCTTATTTGAAAGGTAGCTTAAATGAGCAAAGACAAAGATAAGAACAGCGTAGCTGAAATAAGCAAGACCCCTCTGCATGAGGAGCACCTTTCTTTGGGGGCGACAATGGCTTCTTTCGCTGGTTTCGATATGCCCTTGCAATACCAAGGTATTGTTGATGAGCATTTGGCGACACGCGAATCAGTTGGTATTTTCGACGTGTCTCATATGGCAACCTTAAGAGTGCGCGGCGAAGGGGCATGGCAGTTCTTGCAAAAAATGCTGACCAATGACCTTGATAAAATCGAAGATGTTGGTGCTGCCCAATATAGTCTAATGCTAGACAAGGGAGGTCATATTATTGATGATCTCATTGTCTATAATACGGGCGCAGAATTTATGCTAATAGTGAATGCCAGCAATGCAGTGACTGACCTTGATTGGCTTAGGAAGCATTGCCCAAAGGACGTTGAAATATTTGACGAGTCAGAGCGCACAGCTCTCATAGCTGTGCAGGGTCCAGAGGCTCTGGCTGTTATCGCAGAACTGGCAGAAGTTGAAGAGTTTGAAGAGGACAATGTTGAGGACTGGACTCCGCCAAAGCGTTTCTATCTAGCACCGTTGACCATGATTGGTGGGGCACATATGCTTGTTGCTCGCACAGGTTACACCGGCGAAGATGGTGTAGAGCTTATTATGCACAAAGATGATGCCGTAGCTGTTTGGCGTGCTCTTATGTCTTTCGAGAACGTGACCCCTGTAGGATTAGGTGCACGTGATACCTTGCGTCTAGAGATGGGTTATCACCTTTACGGCAACGACATGGACCGCAGCCGTAATCCCATTGAGGCTGGACTGGGTTGGGTATGCCCAAAGGTAAAAACTGACTATATAGGGGCAGAGGCCGTAGCAAAGGCACGTGAAGAAGGTTGCAAAGAAAAGTTAGTCTACCTGAAAATCACGGGCGGAATCCCCAGAGCAGGCTATCCTGTGCTAGATGGCGAGAAGCAGGTAGGTGTTGTTGCCAGTGGCTCACACTCCCCATCATTGGGAGTGGGAATAGCTACTGCCTATGTACCAAAGAGACTTGCTAGCGAAGGGACAAAACTAGAGATTGGCATTCGTAAGCGCAAGGCAGAAGCAGAGGTCGTAAAGCCACCTTTCTACAAGAAGGACTAATGCTTTATCTCGAAAGTGGCAGCCTTGATGCTGCCTATCACTTTTCAGTTGAAGATTATTTGCTGCATCATGCTGACTTGACTCAGCCTATAATCATGCTGTGGCAAACGAAGCCCTGTGTCATGATTGGTCAGTACCAGATTGTAGAGCTTGAGGTGGACAAAAATCGCGCTACTGAAAAGGATGTAGCGATTGTTCGCAGACCCAGCGGTGGGGGAGCAATCTTTACTGATGCGGGAACTTTTTTACTTAGCTTGATTTTGCCTGTAAACACAGATGAATCAGGGGCAATTGATGCCTTTCCCCAAAAAGAAGCGCGTACGCAGTTCGCAGAGTTGCTCATAGAGGTGCTTTCAGAGATGAGAATCCCTGCAAAACTTGAGGGAAGAAATGATATCTTGTTGGCAGGGAAAAAGATTTCTGGGATGGCTCAACACCTGCATGCAGGTAAGTCTTGTACACACGGGTCACTGCTGTTTGATGCGGACCTAGGACTATTGGCAGAAGTATTGCGCGTAGACGATGAAAAGTTCCGTACAAAAGCAGTTAAATCTATTCGTAGTCGCGTGCTTAATGTTAAGGAGTATGCTGACGCACAAGAACTGTCGCTAGGCAATACGACGGAGGAGTTTGCCCAACAATTCAAGTCAACGCTTCTTGCAAAGACAGGTGCGACACCCTATCAACTTAGTGAGGAGCAGGGTGTTCAAATCGGACACATCTATCAAGAAAAGTACGGAAACCTAGACTGGATACATAGAAAGACGCCAAAATTTGACCTGCATGTATCGAAGCGTTTTCCTGCTGGCAAGGTAGAAGTTTTCTTGAAGGTAACAAGGGGCGCAGTAGCTGATTGTGCCATTCGTGGAGATTTCCTAGGGACTGTTCCTGTTGATGCCTTAGAAAAGCAATTGCTAGGTCTGGCGTATCAGCGCGAGGTTTTTGATGATGTCTTGAGCAAGATAGACCTGGCTCCCTATTTGGGAAGCATCACAGCAGAGGAGTTCCTATCCTGTGTCTTCGATTAAGCCAAATACACAGACCGAAAGTGGACATAATAGGCTGCGCAAGCCAGACTGGCTGCGAATCTCACGCAAGTCAAGTCCCGAGCAAAGTGAAGTTGAAGGTTTACTTAAAGAGCTGGGTCTGAATACGGTATGCAAGGAGGCCAATTGCCCCAATTATTCAGATTGCTTTTCTCGAAAAACAGCAACCTTCATGATTATGGGCACAGACTGTACGCGCAACTGCCGCTTTTGTAATGTTAGAACAGCAAAGCCGAAAGAGCTTGACGCAGCAGAACCAGGCAATGTTGCCTTAGCAGTAAAACAGTTGGCTTTGCAGTATGTTGTTATCACCTCAGTCACAAGGGATGACTTACCGGATGGAGGAGCAGCACACTTCGCTGCAACTATTCGTGCTATCAAGGAGTTCTCACCAGGAACTGCCATTGAGGTTCTTATTCCTGATTTTGGGGGAAGCAAAGAGGCTTTAGGCGTAGTGGTACAGGCGAAACCTGATGTCATCAGTCACAACATGGAAACAGTGGCAGCGCTTTACCCGCAGGTGCGTGCGCAAGCCGACTATCAAGGTTCACTTGAGATGCTGGCAGAAATCAAGCGACTAGACCCCGATATAAAAACAAAGTCAGGAATCATGTTGGGACTAGGGGAGACTAAAGAAGAAGTGCTGGAACTTTTCGATGAGCTAAGAAAAGTGAACTGCGAATTGTTAACTATTGGACAGTACCTAGCCCCTAGCCTAAACCACCATCCCGTCCAAGCCTTCATAGAACCAAAGGTTTTCGAAGAATATAAGCAGCTAGCCCAACAAAAAAGTTTTGGTTTCGTGGCATCAGCCCCCTTGGTGAGAAGCTCCTACAATGCCAGCGAAGCCTTGAGCTGAGGCTACTCTTTCCTTTTAGAAAAATTTCCTGAACAGAGGTAGTCATGAAGTGCTACATCTGTCCTCACAAATCGTGCTATTATTTGAAGTGTCCAATTCTGAGGTAGCTCAAATAGTGAGATATTTGAGCCATAAGGTAGCAATTAGTGAGGAAAACAATGAAATATGAAGAGGTCAGAGAACTGACTGAATGGCTGGAAAAGTCATCCTTTACGGAGTATTCGTTATCTATTGACGGAGTACATTTAAGTATCGGCAAGCAAGGGGCTCCTATAGCACCACATTCACAGCTAGAACATCAGCAGCCAAAGGTTCTTCCTTCAGTTGCTGTATCACGGGCGGCAGAGGAAATTGCACCTTTACCTATTCCAGAGGTGGATACTCAGGCACATATAATAAGTTCACCTATAGTGGGAACTTATTACGATAGCCCCAATCCTGAAAGTCCAGCCTTTGTAAAGGTAGGTCAAAGAGTGAGCAAGGGCGACACCCTCTGTATCCTAGAAGCCATGAAGCTCATGAGTCCAGTACTTGCTGACGTAGATGGCGTCGTGGCAGAAATCTTTGTGTCAAATGAGGCTATGGTAGAGGCATGCATGCCTTTATTTAGGCTCGAAGTTTAATAAGCCGCCATTTCTATTCATCAAAATACTAGATAGATACACAAAATGTTTAACAAAATTTTAATCGCCAACAGGGGAGAGATTGCCGTACGCATTATTAGAGCCTGCAAAGAGTTGGGCATAGCTACCGTTGCAATTTTTTCAGAGGCAGACCGTGACGCACTTCATGTACAGATGGCAGACGAAGCTGTATGTGTAGGAGCTTCTCCTAGCAAGGATAGCTATTTAAATATGCATAACATACTGTCTGCTGTGCTTTTAACTAAGGCTGATGCTGTGCATCCAGGGTTTGGCTTCTTGTCAGAAAACGATACCTTCGTTGCCATGTGTGAGGATTGCAATATTAAATTCATTGGGCCCTCTGCTGATGCTATTAGTGCCATGGGAAATAAGGCAAATGCTCGCACGCTTATGAAGAGCGCTGGTGTCCCTACCATTCCTGGTAGCGATGGAACAGTTGACTGTGTGGAAGAGGCTGTGGAATTTGCCAATTCTTATGGATATCCCGTATTACTGAAAGCTTCTGCAGGCGGTGGCGGAAAAGGCATTCGCCTTTGTGAAAACGAGAATGAATTAAGAGAAAGCTATGCTGCTGCTAAAACAGAGGCGCGCCTAGCTTTTTCGAATGACGCCATATATATGGAGAAGGTAATAAGAAATGCCCGTCACATCGAGGTACAAATTATTGCAGATGAGCACGGAAACATCATACATTTAGGCGAACGTGAATGCTCCATGCAATTGCGCAATCAGAAAGTACTTGAAGAGGCCCCTTCAATTGGTATGAATCCTGAACTTAGAGCTCAGCTTGGTGAAATTGCGATACTTGCAGCTCGTGCCTGCGACTACAAAAATGCAGGCACTGTTGAATTCTTAATGGATGAAGACAAGCGTTTTTACTTTATGGAGATGAACACACGAATACAGGTAGAGCATCCCATAACGGAAATGATAACTGGCTTCGATATCGTTAAGGAGCAAATTTCAATAGCGCGCGGCAATAGGTTATCTATCAGGCAAGAAGATGTGCAGCTCAATGGTCACTCTATTGAATGCCGCATAAACGCCACTACAGCAGGACTTATAGATTACTTGTTCTTGCCTGCGGGGGGCTTAGGCATCCGTGTTGATTCGGGTATTTATGCAGGGTATACGGTGCCAACCTTCTATGATTCTATGCTTGCGAAAGTAATTAGCCATGGAGAAAGTCGCGAAGAGGCTATTGCGAAAATGAATAGAGCCTTAGGGGAACTAGTGATAAGCGGTATAAAAACAAACATTGATTTCCAGCTGCAAATATTAGAAAGTGAGAATTTCTTGCAGGGCGAGTACTACACCACTACCTTGGCACAGATGATAGAGTCGCAGGAGATAAAGCCATGATTTTGCCTGAAACGAAGCAATTGCGCACTCTCTTTCCTGGCAGTGCGCGACACAACTCAAAAAGCAATTCTGATTCTCATAGCGATGCCCTGATGGATCAAGGGATAGATAGCAATGAAACTCTATTCTCTCAGGGTAATGAACCTAGCGTTCCTGATGGCATGTGGGTAAAATGTGGCAAATGCCAAGGCACGATTTACAGTAGACAACTATGTTCCTATAAGGTGTGTCCAGATTGTAAAGGACACTTCCGTATCTCGGCCTGGGAAACCATTCGCCTAGTTACAGATAAAGATAGTTTTAATGAGTGGGATGAAAATCTTACTTCAAGCGATCCTATCGATTTTCCAGGTTACGCACAGAAAGTGGCTGCATTGGCCGATGCCTTAGACGTTAATGAGGCAGTAGTGACAGGCAGATGTCTTATCCATGGTGTAGATACCGTACTCTGTGTCATGGACAGCAATTTCATCATGGGTTCAATGGGTTCAGTGGTGGGCGAAAAGATTACCAGGGCTTTCGAAAAAGCTATTGAAAATTGTTTACCTATCACAATTTTTACAGCCTCTGGTGGTGCTCGCATGCAGGAGGGCATTATCTCTCTTATGCAAATGGCGAAAGTAAGCGCTGCTGTTAAGCGCCATTCTGATGCGGGTCTGTTGTATATCACGGTACTTACCGATCCTACTACGGGGGGTGTTACCGCTAGTTATGCCATGCTTGGTGATATTGTGCTGGCAGAACCTGGAGCGCTAATAGGCTTTGCGGGAAGAAGAGTTATCGAGCAAACAATAAAAAAGCGTTTACCTGACAATTTTCAAAGCGCTGAATTTGCGCAAGAGAATGGTTTCATCGACAAGATTGTAAGTCGTGACAATATGAAAGGCACCCTTGGGAACATTTTAAAGTTGCACTGTCGCAAACCAGTGGCTTGTGAGGGTACAACTTTTCAGTATTTTGGCGAACCCTGTGATACAGAACCGTCAGAAGTAGTAGAAATTTCTAGAAAAGCAACTCGACCTACGTCCAGAGATGTTATAGCTCATATCGTTACTGATTTTGTAGAATTTCATGGAGATCGTAACTTCCGCGACGACGGAGCCATTGTGGGCGGAGTAGGCTACTTAGGTGATATGCCCATTACTGTTATAGCTACCCAGAAGGGAAGCAATCTGCAGGAAAATGTGGCAACAAATTTTGGACAACCGCATCCTGAAGGCTATCGTAAGGCTTTGCGCCTTATGATGCAGGCTGAAAAGTTTGGACGCCCGATACTCACCCTTATCAATACTAGTGGCGCGTATCCTGCCGCAAGTGCGGAGGAAAGAGGACAGGGTGAAGCTATTGCGCAAAACCTGTTTAATATGGCAGGTCTAAAAGTTCCTGTACTATCAGTCATCGTTGGAGAAGGTGGCAGTGGTGGTGCACTGGCACTTGCACTTGCTGACAAAGTTTTCATGTTTAATTACTCCATATACTCAATACTGTCTCCTGAGGGCTTTGCCAGCATATTGTGGAGAGATTCTGAAAGAGCAAAAGAAGCTGCATCGGTAATGAAGTTGCGTCCCAAGGATTTGTTAGAGATGCAAGTGATTGAGGGTGTAATTCCAGAAGTTGATGGCGGATTCGACAATGATCCGTCCTATTCATTGGATTACCTTAAGCAGCTTTTAGTACATGAATTTGCTGAGCTTCTGCAAAAGACCGAACAGGAATTGCTAGACGGTCGATATGATAGATTTAGAAAATTTGGAGCATACTAAAGTTAAGACAAAGACAGTTCCTAAAGCTGTCATCTTATTTCATTTTAAAGATCCCCAGGAGGTTTATTGCAAATGAAAGAACTTGTACTTAATGGTAAGAAATTTAACGAAGATGCAATTGCTGTGGTGGGTATCGGCTGTCGCTTCCCAGGAAATTCGAACGATGTTGATCAATTTTGGGATTTGCTGAAAAATGGAAAAGATGCCGTTGTAGATGTTCCAAAGGATCGCTGGGATAGGCACACCTATTATCATAAAGAGCGTGGATTTAGCGGAAAGACAGTAAGCCAAAGAGGAGGATTTGTCGATAACTTTGACAAATTCGACCCTCAATTCTTCGGTATTACACCAAGAGAAGCAGCCTTTATAGATCCACAGCAAAGACTTCTACTAGAAGTGAGTTGGGAAGCAATGGAAGATGCTGGCATCGTGGCAAAAAGTTATGCTGGATCAGATGCAGGTGTTTTTATCGGGGCATTTACTATTGACTATCAGCATGTTCAGTTTCACCTTGATCATCTTGATGAGATAGGCTTACATTCAGCGACAGGCAGTATGATGACCCTAGTTGCTAATAGAATCTCTTACGCTTATGACTTTGTTGGACCAAGCATTGCCATTGATACCGCATGCTCAGGGTCGCTTGTTGCCATTCATACTGCTTGCCAAAATATTAGAAATAACGAATGCGGGATGGCCATTGCTGGTGGAGTCCTATTGAATTTTGCCCCTCAGTACACTGTGGCAGAATCTCGAGGTGGCTTTTTGTCCCCAGATGGGACATGTAAAACTCTAGATGAGTCTGCAGATGGTTATGTTCGAGCCGAGGGAGCAGCTGTAGTTGTTTTAAAGTCGCTAAAAGATGCCATTGCAGATAATGATCAAATTTACTCACTCATATTGGGGAGTGCTGTCAATCAAGATGGACAGACAAACGGGATTACCGTACCTAATGGAGAAGCACAGAAGAAGGCAATCGAAAAAGCCTGTACTCAAGCTGGCATTACGCCAGCGGAAGTGCAGTATGTAGAAATGCACGGAACAGGGACTCCAGTTGGTGACCCTATTGAAGCAAATGCCCTTGGTGAAACCTACGCCTTAGGACGCGATAAAGATAATCCCTGTATCGTTGCTTCTGTTAAGACGAACATTGGGCATGCAGAAAGTGCAGCAGGTGTGGCTGGCTTAATCAAGGCATCTTTGGTTTTGAAGAATAAGCAGATTCCACCGCACTTGCATCTAAATAACATTAATCCAAAGATAGATTTGGATCAGTTGAATTTGAAAGTTCCATCAGAATTAATGGATTATCCAGAGCACAAAGGGCTTGCCATGGCAGCAGTAAATAGCTTTGGTTTCGGGGGCACAAATGCCCATGCAGTTTTATCTGAAGCCCCAGAGGCACAAGTATTCTCTTCTCCGGAAGATAAACTGTTGCGAATCTTTCCGATTTCTGCAAGGTCAGAAGCTGGACTGAGATCCATGGCCAAAAAGTATTATGAATTTATTGAAGAGGATACATTTGGCAATCTGTATGACTTAGGTTACAGCATGTCACTGAAGCGGGATCAGCATCCGTATCGCTTAGGTCTTGTAGCTAGAAATAAAGATGAGCTAAAAGAACATCTCTCTGACTATATTGAGGAAAACCCAACATTGGGGGCTGCTGAGGGAAGGCAAAAAGATGGTGACAGTGACTTAGTCTTTGTTTTCACGGGCATGGGTCCTCAGTGGTGGAAAATGGGTCGTGAACTAATGGAGACAGAACCCATTTTTATGGCTGCCATCAAAGAGTGTGATAAAGAGTTCTCGAAGTACGCTGACTGGTCTTTGCTCGAGGCTATGTGTGCGGATGAGGAAGTATCCGAGATAAGTCAGACGAAACTTGCTCAACCGGCAAATTTTGCACTTCAATATGGACTAATTAAGCTATGGGAATCAAAAGGAATCAAAGCAGACGCAATTGTGGGTCACAGTGCTGGTGAAGTTGCAGCATTTTACTGTGCTGGTGTTTTTAGCTTTGAGGATGCAATTAAGGTTATTTATACCCGAAGCAGCCTGCAACAAAGGTTGACAGGTAGAGGAAAAATGATGGCGGCTAGCATTTCGAAAGAGGCAGCCGAAACTCTAATAGTTGACTATGAAGGCGTTGATATTGTCGCCATCAACAGCTATTCGGGTGTTACTCTTGCTGGCGAAGAAAAGGAATTGGCTAAAGTTGGAGAGCACTTAACGGAGCAAGGCATCTTTAATAAGTTCCTCGATGTAACCGTGCCTTTCCATAGTCGTTTTATGGATGAAATCAAAGATGATTTTATGGCAGGCATTGCTGATGTCACATTTGCTCAGCCTACAACGACACTGTTTTCGACTTCAACAGGAAAGCAGATAACAGAACAAATGGACAGTAGCTATCTGTGGAATAACATTCGTTATGCAGTTTACTTTGCAGATGCAATAACAGAAATTCTTGATGCGGGCTATACAAATTTCTTAGAGATTGGTCCCCATCCGGCACTGACCTACTATTTGAAAGAGATGTGTACTGAAAAGAAGGTAGTAGGGACATTCGTCAGTTCTTTGAACCGCAAGCAAGATGAGCAGGCGACATTCTACAATGCACTTGCCTGCTTGTATGCAGGGGGTATCTTGAGTGATCTTTCTGTGATTTATCCAGAAGCAGGGAACTTTATTAAGCTACCTCATTATGCATGGCAGCGAGAAACTTATTGGTTGGAGCCATCATCAAATGCAATCAGACGACTAGGCTTATATGATCGCATCTTGTTGGGAAAGAAATTATTGACTGCTCAACCTACTTGGGAGGTAGAGCTGAAGCAAGAGTTAGTGCCCTTCATTGAGGATCATCGCATTGCGGGGAATCCGCTATTTCCGGCTGCAGGCTACATGGAGATGGCTATGCAGCTAGCAAATGAGTATTACGGAAAAGGATTCTACACTCTAGAGAATGTAGAATTTCTAAAGGCTGTCTTTATTCCAGCAAACAAGTCGACAAAGCTACAGATTTCCCTTGATGAGCAGTGCGCTACATTTGCTATTTATAATATCTCGAATGCCAACAGCCCTGAACTAGTCTCAAGAGGCTCCTTTAAGCAAATGCAGAACTTCGGCGCTCAAAAATCTATTGATTTAGAGACATTGAAAAAGAAAACTGTTGCTAAGGTTACGAAATTTACAAAAGAAGCTATTTATGAAAAATTCTCAGAAGCAGGCTTTACTTATACCGATACCTTTGCGGCTATTGAAGATATTTGGATTGGAGATGGCGAAGCTGTTTCTAGACTAGCAATGCCACAAGTTGATCAGTTGGATGAATATGAAATTTATCCGGGAATTTTAGATGCCTGTTTCCAGGGAACTATTGCCTTAGAATTTGCGGAGGTAGCAGTAAGTGGTGAAACTGAATTTGATATACGACTACCAGTTAGTGTTGATGAATTTTTACTTCACAATCCTTTAGCAAGTGAGATGTGGGTGCACTGCCAAAAGATAGAAAGAACAGACGCTTATACAAAAAATGATATTCGTTTGTACAATCAAGATGGTGGACTTATTGCAACAATTAGGGGTCTTAAGGTGCAGACTCTGGAAAATGCAAAACAGCTTGTCCCTCTAAAAACACTAGACACTTGGCTCTACAATTTAGAATGGCTAGAACTTGAAAATATTGTAGCAACTGAAAAAGAGGTAGAGCCTGGAAGCTGGCTCATATTTGGAGATGAGAGTGGTGCAGGTGCGCAATATGCTGATATTTTGGATCAGTTAGGCGAATCAAGCTTTTACATATCTTTGGGAAGTGATTTTTCAATTGATATTCAGCAGCGAAAGGCCACAGTCAGGCCTGATAGCGATGAAGATATGCTGGAACTCTATAACTCTGTAAAAGAAGAACTTCAAGTCAAAGGGATTCTTCACTTCTGGAATATTGACTTGCCAAAAAATAACGAAATCAGCAATGAGAATATTTCCTTGTCGGGTGGTCTGGGTGTTTATTCGGTGATGAGCTTATTAAAGGCTGTAGCTGCTAGTGAGGAAGCACCTAAGCTTTGGCTCGTTACAAAAGGCGCGCAGGCTATCTTGTCAAACGAAGAGCCCGAAATGATGCAAAATGCCATTTGGGGACCTGCAAGACTAATTGGGAACCAAGAATATATAAGCTTATGGGGAGGCATTGTTGACCTAGATCCAAATGCGGTAGAGGAAAGTCTACATCAGTTGGCCATGCAAACTTTGCATGGTGACGAAGAAGATCAGATTGCCTATCGTTCTGGAAGTAGGTATGGTGCCAGACTTAAGAATACAGGCCAGTTAACAAAGCCTCTGCCTGTCCATATGGACGAAGAGGGAAGCTATATGATTACGGGGGCCTTTGGTGCCCTAGGCAGATTGGTAGCGAATTGGTTGATAGAAAAGGGTGCAAAGAAACTAATTCTGTTGGGAAGAGTCAACCTGCCCAAACGATCAGATTGGCAAAGCGATAGTCTTGACGACAAGATAAAAGAGAGAATCGCCTTTGTTCAGGATCTTGAAAGTAAGGGTGTGACAGTGGTGGTTGATGCCCTGGACTTTTCAGATGAAAGTGCTGTTAAGCAGTACTTTACTGAAAATACTGAAAAGATACAAGAAGTTAGAGGCGTGATTAGTTCTCTGGGGATTGTAAAAGATATGTACATATCACAGATGCCCAAGGATGTTTTTGACGAAGTTTATGAAACTAAAGTAGTGTCGAATTGGTTGTTGCATAAATATCTTGAAGACCAGCCCTTAGACTTCTTTGTAATCTTTTCTTCTATCGGAGCTCTAATTACGTCTGCAGGACAAGCAAACTATGCAGCAGCAAATGCGTTTCTCGATGGGTTGAGCGCTTACAGAAGAAAGAGAGGCTTGACCAGTCTAAGTATTGGCTGGGGACCTTGGGCAGTTGGCATGGTTTCGGACTTGAACTTGATGGACCTTTTCCGCAATAGAGGATTGGAGCCAATAACTGCAGACAGAGGAATGCAAGTACTAGAGCGCCTCATCCATCAAAACGTT
>WQVS01000014.1 GCA_009785705.1 Coriobacteriia bacterium | reverse complement strand
GGTGACCAAATGGCGGTGCATATTCCACTGTCAACAGAGTCACAGGCAGAAGCGCGCGTATTGATGCTGTCTACCAACAATATTAAATCACCAGCGAATGGACGCCCTCTGGCTACTCCTTCGCAAGATATGGTGTTGGGTATCTATCACATGACTAGCGCCTTAGAAGGTGCAGAGGGTGAGGGTAGAGTATTCCTTAACACTACAGAGGCTGTTTTTGCTTACGATACTCGTGCAGAACTAGAGCTTCAGGCAAAGATTTCTGTACGCCTGACTAAGGACATCTCTATTATTGAGTCAAAAGATGCCGCACCTGTGCATCTGAAGGCTGGTGAGCGCATTGAGACTACGGTAGGACGCGTTATGTTCAACCGCTCTTTGCCAGAGGATTATCCCTATATCAACTATGCACTGGATAAGGGTGCAGTTGCTTATGTGGTAGAAGACCTCACAGGACGCTATTCGACCAATGAGATTAGTAGAATCCTTGATGACTTGAAGCGTCTAGGCTTCCACTATGCTACGCACGCTGGTCTGACTGTGTCGCTGTATGATGCGATGATTCCGTCGAATAAGGCAGAGATTCTGGGGCAATTTGAAGCCCAGGCACAGGAAGTTGAAGACAGCTTTGACATGGGTGAACTTACCCCAGATGAGCGTCGTCGTGAGATTGTTAACATCTGGAACCGCGCAACAGATGCGGTAGGGGATGCCATGGTAGAGCAGTTCGATACCAACAACCCTATCTATTTGATGGCAGAGTCAGGTGCACGTGGTAACCTGAAGCAGATTCGTCAGCTTGCTGGTATGCGTGGCCTTATGCAGTCACCAAAGGGCGATGTTATTGACCGCCCCATTAAGACGAACTTCCGCGAAGGCTTGACCGTACTGGAATACTTTATCTCTACGCATGGTGCCCGTAAGGGTCTTGCAGATACTGCTCTGGGAACAGAGACTGGTGGATATACCACACGTCGCTTCTTGGACTTTGTGCATGATGCCATTGTGCGTACTGAGGACTGTGGCACCATGGAAGGTGTGGCACTACCTCTGCGTGCAGTACATAAGAATGGCGACTTTGATGACAATCTAGTAGGCCGTGTTGTGGCAGAAGATATCACCATCAAGGGTGGTGCATTGGTGCTGGCTGCAGGTAACTACATTGAAGACCTTAATATGGTCTCAGAAATCGAAAAGGCAGGATACAGCGAAGTAAGCATCCGTACAGCACTGACCTGTTTAGAGGGTCGCGGTATTTGCCAGAAGTGCTATGGCTACGACCTGTCAAATGGCAAGCCTGTAGATATTGGTACTGCTGTAGGTGTTATTGCAGCTCAATCGATTGGTGAGCCAGGAACGCAGCTAACTATGCGTACCTTCCACACCGGTGGTGTTGCTGGTAAGGATATTACTGATAAAGAAGCTGGTCTTGCATTGGTGAACGAAATTCTCGAATCACCAAAAGCAAACCGTACTTTTGCAGAACTGGCACAGATTGCTGGTACCGTCGCTATTAAAGATGAGGGCGAGGGAGTGGCTGTTCAGATAAGCGCTGGCAAAGGCAAGTCGAAGCAGGTATGGGTTTCTCGGGAGCTTGACCCAGCTACTCTAGTTGTCTCTGAAGGCGATGAGGTTGCCGCTGGAGCTCCGTTGACGAAGGGTCGTCCTTACGGTCCTGACCGTCTTCGCATTGTAGGACGCGAGAACATGCTGCGCTGGATTATCCAGGAATTGCAGTCAGTATATCGCGGACAGGGTGTAGAGCTAAATGATAAGCACTTTGAGATTATTGCAAGTCGCATGCTTTCAAAGGTAAAGATTATGGACAGTGGTGACACTGACTTCCTCGTAGACTCCTTTGTAGATAGACTGCAATACCTAGAGGCTAATGACCAGGTCCTTGCAGTGGGCGGTAAGCCTGCGGAGGCTCGTGATACGCTGATTGGGCCGCTGCAGATTGTGCGCGCATCGATGAGGTCGCTAGGTTCAGAATCCTTCCTGTCACTGGCATCGTTCATGTGGACTACCACGGTATTGGCGCAGGCTGCTATCGAGGCCCGTGAAGATGACCTAGTAGGTCTAAAGGAAAACGTTATCATTGGTAAACTCATTCCTGCAGGTACTGGTATGAAGCGCTACCGCAACGTAGATGTTAGCTATAAGGGTACGCGTATTGCCGATGAAAACGCAGGCGATACCTCTCTTGCGCCTGATGCGCTACGCGAAGACCTAATGGAAATCGAATCTATGATTCCAGAGCCAGAAGAGTGGGATGTTGATCCTGATGACTTTATTGCTCTTATGTCATGGAACGATGAGGACGAATCAAACATTGACGTGTCAAAGTACGTAGGTCAAACTTTCGATCCTAATGCGCCAGCAGAGGGTGAAGGTGTAGCTGCGATGGATGCAGATGCCGAAAGTATTGATTTTACTGATTTGAGCATTACAGAAGAATCAGCTGATGCTGCAGCAGTAGTTGCAGGGGCCGCAGAAGCAGTAGACCTTTCTGTTCTCGATGCCTTGGCAGAGGCAGGTACAGACGCTGCTGCAGGCGAAGCAGATAGCACAGAGGTAGATCCCGTAGCAGAACTGCTAGGTCCAGGTCACGATGTCGGATTAAAAGACATAGGTGTTTCGACTCGCTGGGTAACAAAGTTCGCAGAAGGCGGCATAGCCAGCGTAGCAGACCTAGAGAACAAGTCAGTAGCAGACCTGAAGGAACTGCCAGGAATAGGCGACAAGGCGATAGATGAGGTAGAAGAAGGCTTAAGTAAGGGCGGATTCCTTCCTCTAATCTAGCCTGAGTACACCTGATGCTGGTGTTGATGCCTAAGCTTTGTACTTGTTTATAAAACACAAAAAAGAAAGTGCCCAAAATGGGCACTTTCTTTTTTGCTGGATACTTTTTGCAAAGGAGATTAGATTTTTGACATTACTGCTTCGAAGTTTGCTGTCTTGGCTCTCTTCATTGCGGTGAACCAGTCGATGACTGACCAGACTCCGCAACCACCGAGAGTTAGTAGCTTTGCGATTCCTAGACCTGTTTCGCCTAGCATGAATCTGTCAACACCAAATGGACCTCCGAGCACTGCTGCGCCTAGAATAATCTTTGGATCCTTTAGAGATAGTGAAGAAATGCTTCCAAATCTATTCTTATCCATTGATCCTAGTTTCTCCTTCAGAAGGGACATGTTCTCTTCTGGGAAGAAGTCTTTGTTTGCCATTAGGTACTGGTCGACATTCGTGCTCATTAGCTTCCATCCTTTTCTGCCTCCCTGTTGTCGGAGGCCTTATAGTGATTTTATCGATTGAAGTAGTATAGAGGTGTTTTCTCGGCTTGTGGTGACCAGCGAGCACACAAAAAGATGGAACATACCTACTAAAGAAATGGTGGAGTGGCTAAGAGATGATATCTTCGTCTATCGAAAAGAGATTTTCGTTCAGGGCAATAATGCCTTGTCCTTTATTTAGGGCAAATATAATAGCGCTGTCACGCTTATTTTTTGCATAGAGCTGCGCATAGCCGTTGGCCTTGAGTAAAGTTTGAACTTCTTCGAGCGTTAACTTCATTCCAAATGACAGTGCTAGCAATTTGTCGCGTGAAGGCAGCTTTTCTCCTCTGAGTATTTGATAGGCGTAGGTTCGTTCAATGCTAGATCCCGCAATGACTTCGGCCTTTTTAAGCTCCTTCTCAGCTATGATTTGTGCTAAATGTTCAGATAGGCTTAGGTCAAGAAATTCTGGAGCTGCCTCTATTATATTTTCATAGGAAGCTTCATTTTTCAAAAGGTTCATTAAGTCGTCTGTTGATCCCATTTAAATCCTTTCGTCAAAATGTATAGCTTGCCGCACGCACTTTATATAAACTACTACATATTGTTTCATGCGGGCTAATTTTTTGGTGCGCTGCAAGCACACATTTAGTTTACAGCTTATGAATTAATCTGCTTAAAGGAGGTATCTGAAAATAAATGACTGGAGTAGCACATGAGTTTACAGGTAGCGTCCTTAGAAAAGTTTCAGTATTGAGCGAAAAGTCTCATAGTAAGACCTATTTAATGCAGGACGCAGAGGGCGTGCTCTACACAAAAAAGATGCTTAGCAAGCAGCAGGCGAAAGTCTATGAGCATTTACAGGCCATAGTTCACCCCAATCTTTCTGAGACCCTAGCGATTGGGGAAGAAGACGGCAAGTACTTTGTTATTCAGAACTATGTTGAGGGAGAAACACTGGCTGCTAGGTTGGACGGGGAGAACATCAGCGAGGGCGATGCTGTCAGGCTTATTTGCCAATTGTGCTTAGTGCTCGACAAAATTCATCAAAGGGGCATTATTCATCGAGATGTTACTCCTGACAATATCATTATTACCCCCGAGAATCGACTTGTTTTAATCGATTTTGGCATTGCGAGGACACATAAAGAAGAGCAGAGCCAAGATACACAGACACTGGGAACACCAGGTTATGCGGCACCAGAGCAATTTGGCTTTGCTCAAACCAGTGCCAGTAGTGATATTTTTGCACTGGGAGTCCTCTTTAACGTTATGTTGACAGGGAAGAAGCCGCACGAAAAGCAGGTAGACAGTGAGAGGCTGGCTGCCATTATTCAGTCATGCACAAGCATTGACCCTTCAGCAAGATATCAAGACGTTTTGCAGATTGACTATGATTTAAGGCAGATGTCTCTGCCAGCCATTGATGATGGGCAAGAAGTTGCTCCTGTGTCTACTCAGCGCGCAAATAAGATTCTCATCGCGGCTATAGTGGCTCTCAGCTGTTGCATGATTGTACTTCTCATTTTCGTGTTTAATCTGGCAAGTGATGATTCATCTGCGGGAACTGATTTGGCTACAACAGGGGCAGGTACACCTATTGAAGGCCAAGGCGGTGGAGGCATTGGCGCTGATGGGGCGGATGGGTCAAGAATAGATATAGCTCAACTGAGTGGTAGATGGATTAATGGGAGCGGAGATAACCTTGAGCGTCCTCTTAGAGGAACAACCTCCTTCGCTGTCAACTTGGACGAAGTTGAGTTTTTGGAGGACGGAACAGTAGTGCTTGTCTTCAAGCATAGGGATGGTCATAACATTGAAACGACTTCTATCTGGCAGCTAAACGATACTCAGACACTGTTGGTGGTCGAGGGAAGTGAATACACGGTTGGCATTGAGGGAAATATTCTCACAATGACAGACAGTGAGGGAGGCCAGAGGCTGTGGCAGCGATCTGGGCAATAGGAAATGGCATAGACTTCCTGCAGAGAAGAGTAGTGTAAACTATTTCCTATGATTGAAACTACCGCTTGCGTTACGAGTGAAGCGCTGAACATATTTGGCTTTGGGCTTTGTCACCAGTTTCCTGAACGATCCTTTGATTTTGCGGGGGTGCTGTGGGCTGTTTGTGCTCGCTGTAGCGGTATCTATGTGGGTCTGGTCTTTGCTCTGGTTGCACTTCTTTTTGCTTATCGCCTGAAGCAACGACATGGCTTTATGGCCTGGCCCTACTGGCTCTTTCTTGCAGCTGGTCTTGCCTTCATGGGCTGGGACGGGGTCACTTCTTATGCTCATATGCGTGAAACAACGAACTTTCTGCGCTGGATTACCGGTATCGGCATGGGAGCCTCTCTTGCGCCATTAGTCTACTTTTTGCTGGCAAATAACTTGGCTAAAAAATCACTCGATGAGCCTGTAATGGGTGGAGGAGTACGTCCTTGGATTGCCGTTGCTGTTAGTATGCTGGCATCTTTTGTACTGGTGTATCCTGCAGGTCCGTGGCTGGGTGGCGTTGGTGCTGTGATTGCAGCTATTTGCATCTGGATAACTTTTTCACTGCTTGCTCTTGTTTTGCTGGGCATACTTAAGCCCTTTTATCGCAAGGTGGAAAACTGGCGCAATTTGGTGATTCCAGGTGCTCTTGCTATGATATTGGGGCTACTGCTAATTGCGGCTTTATCACTATTTAATGCACTACTGTAACGAAGCATTTCGTCATGCTGCGCTTATAGGGCACTTTGGATTTGATTTTGACTTTTAACAGAAGGGAAGTAAATCTATGAGCAATCTGAACATTCCACAGGTTGAAGTTGGGGTATTTGGAGGAACGGGCTTTTATGACCTACTGGACTCTCCTAAAGAATATGAAATAATGACTCCTTTCGGGCCTACTTCTGACAAGGCTATGGTGGGCGAGATTGGCGGAGTAACAGTTGGCTTTGTTCCGCGTCACGGACGTGCTCATAAGTTGACTCCTGCAAATATCAACTATCGCGCGAATGTGTGGGCGATGAAGATGATGGGAGCAAAGCGCGTTTTTGGTCCCTGTGCTTGCGGGTCTCTGCAGGCGCACGTACAGCCAGGCGACTTTGTCATCTGCGACCAATTTGTGGACCGCACCTGGGGGCGCGATGATAGTTTCTTCGATGGTGCAGCGACTGCAGCAGATGACCCTTTCTTCAATCGTGGAGTAACCCATGTATCTGCCGCTGACCCCTACTGTCCCACGATGCGCGAGCTGACCGTGGAATCAGGAAAGAATCTAGGCATCACAACCCATGATGGAGGAACGATTGTTATTATCAATGGTCCTCGCTTCTCGACACGCAGTGAATCAAAGTGGTTTGCATCACAGGGATGGGAAGTCATCAATATGACTCAATACCCAGAGGCTTATCTGGCGCGTGAGCTGGAGATTTGCTATGCAAATATTTCACTAATTACAGACCTTGATTCAGGCGTAGATGCTGAAGAGGCGGTAACCAATGCGGCAGTGCTAGAGGTATTTGCACAAAATCTAGATAAGCTGAAGAACTTGCTGCATGACGTAATTCCTCGTATTCCAGCAGAGCGTGATTGTTTGTGTAAGGATGCTCTGGGTGGAAGCGAGATGCACTAGAGCGCAGCAAATGCTAAATAGCTGCGTTCACTTTTGCAAATAAGCTTAAGCTTTGAGTGTCTGAAGCCTTTATATCGATGTGTAAATAATATAGAGAATAGGGCGGCGATGTGCTATCATGTTGCGAGCACACAGGGACCTGCCTTGTGACAAGTTGTAGGAGGAAATTTATATGTACGCATTAGGCTTCATCGGACGAACCCCAGGCTTTTGGGAAATCGCCATTGTTTTGGCTATAGTGTTACTTCTTTTTGGGCCAAAACAACTACCAAAATTAGCCAAGATGTTTAAAGATACGAAAAAAGAACTTAATTCTGCGATGGAAGACGACAAGCAGCCTGCAGCAGAGGAAGCCACTCCAGCCTCTAATCCTGTAGCCGAGGCTTCCCCAGCCCCTGCTCCTGCAGCAGAAGAGCCAAAGGCTAACTAGTTCCAGAGCCTCCGATGTGTACTTTGCACATCACAAATTAGAAATAGAAATCTTAGCGGGCCGAAGTTCGGCTCGCTTGCCATGTATAGATAACATGAAAAAGTCGATGGTTTGAATCGTCAATTCACTAGAAAACCGCCGACCCGAGCAATTAATGAGGTACAACCATGACAGGAACGATACTTACTAAAGAGGGTAAGGCAGAACTGGAAGCAGAGCTGCTGCACCTAGAGACTGTTCGTCGCCAAGAAGTAGCAAAGCGTATTGAAGTTGCCAGAGGCTTTGGAGATCTTTCTGAAAACTCAGAATATGACGATGCGAAAAACGAACAAGGTTGGATTGAAAGCCGCATCACGGAATTGAAATACATTCTTGATGGTGCTCAGGTTGCAGAGGTGCCAAAGCGCGTTACGAAGGTAAGCATTGGTACACGCGTGACTATCAAGGCAGTAGATGGTGGCAAGGAAGTTAGCTACAACATTGTGGGTTCAGCAGAGGCAGAATCAAGCAAGGGTAATATCAGCAATGAATCACCCATTGGATCTGCACTTTGTGGGCACAAAAAAGGTGATACTGTAGTGGTTAGTACTCCGCGTGGAGAAAAGAAGTTTGAAATCATCAGCTTAGGTGCCGCTAAGTAAAGTGCAATTCTTTAGAGGAGATACCTATGTCGCAAGAGCTCAAATCTGATAATCCCTTTGCTGTCAGGCGTGCGAAGCTTGATGCTGCTTATGAGCGCGGTCAGCAGCCGTATGCTAATGGGTATGCTCCTGATGATGATGCGCGCAGTGCGGACCTGCAGGAGCGCTATGGCCATTTAGAAGATGGCGAATCGACTGAAGACAGCGTTGCCGTAGCGGGACGTATTATCGCGGTTCGCGACCAGGGCAAGATGGCCTTCATTGTTATCCGTGATAGTCAGGGTGATTTGCAGCTATTTGTGCGCAAGAACGTACTGGGTGATGAAGCCTTTGACCAGGCAAAAGAACTTGATGTTGGGGATTGGATTTGGTCACGTGGTACGGTGCTGCGCACCAGACGCGGTGAACTGTCTGTTCAGCCAACAGAAATTGTTTTGCTTTCGAAGTCACTGCGCCCCTTGCCAGAGAAGTTTCATGGCTTACAAGACATTGATTCGCGCTACCGTATGCGCTACGTTGATTTGATTGCCAATCCCGAAGTGCGCGAAACTTTTGAAGCGCGTTCACGCATTGTGTCGGCAATCCGCAGCTTTATGGAGCAACGAGGCTACTTAGAGGTTGAGACTCCTATGCTGCATCCCATCCCAGGAGGAGCAGCAGCACGTCCCTTTATCACACATCACAATACTTTAGATATGGAGCTTTATCTGCGTATTGCTCCGGAACTTTATCTGAAGCGTCTGTTGGTAGGTGGTTTCGAGAAAGTCTTTGAGATTAATCGTAACTTCAGAAATGAAGGTATGTCAGTACGTCATAATCCAGAGTTCACTATGCTTGAGGCTTATCAGGCTTTTGGTGATATGGAAAGCATGATGGAACTTACAGAAGGAATGATTGAGCATGCAGCAAAATCTGTGCTAGGTGCCAGTGATGTCGTATATCAAGGTACGGACGTGTCTCTAAGTGCACCTTTCCGTCGTGCGAAATTGGCAGATTTGACCAGTGAAGTTGTGGGCTGTGAAGTATCGGTGCATACAGACATTGAAGAGCTGCGCGCAATTTGTGACCAGCATAAAGTTCCCCATAAGAAATCATGGGGTAGTGGAAGACTACTAACAGAGCTTTTTGATGACCTAGTAGAGAAGACTTTAATCCAACCAACCTTTGTCTATGAGTATCCAGCAGAGGTTTCTCCTTTAGCGCGCCGCAACGATCAAGACCCCGAATACACAGACCGTTTTGAGTTGTTTATCACAGGTCGTGAATTTGCCAACGCTTTCTCAGAGCTCACTGACCCTATAGACCAGCGCAAGCGCTTTGAAGAGCAGGCAGCAGCGCAGGCAGCGGGTGACGATGAGGCAATGAGTGTAGATGAGGATTATCTGCGCGCGCAAGAATACGGCATGCCCCCAGCAGGAGGCATGGGAATAGGTATAGACCGCCTGGTAATGTTGCTAACCGACAGTGCCAGCATAAAGGATGTACTGCTCTTTCCCCATATGCGCCCCGAAGCTTAAATCTATATTAACCAACTTAATATTCTTTCTCTAAGACGCGAACGTCTCTTGGCGTGTTGGTGGGTTAGGTGCGGGTCTGGGATTGTTTTGTGTGCGAATGAAGTGTATACTTGAAATATACACTTTGGAGGTGCATCAACCTATGCTTATAACGGCAAAAGATTTGAGATATAGCGCGGGGCGTATCATAAAGTTGGTCAATGGGGGCAGAGAAGTGACCGTTACCTATCGTGGCAAAGAAGCAGCCAAAATTGTTCCCGTGCGACACTCTGAAGCTGCTCAGTCTGGGGCAGCGACTGCTGCCTTTGGAATGTGGGCAGATAACGCGGAAACAAATGAAGTGCATGACTATGTTCGCGCTATCCGTGAAGGGCGCAATCATGATTATCGTTGATACTGATGTGCTGATATGGTATTTGAGGGGCAATCAGCATGCAAAGGAGCTCTTAGAGAGTCATCTTCCTTTTGAGATTAGTGCAGTTACCTGGGCAGAGCTTCTCCAGGGAGTGCGCAATAAGAATGAAATCAAAAAGTTGAAAGCCCTCTTCAAAGAATGGAATGTCGGGATACTTCATATTGATGAGAACATATCGGTACGTGCTCTACTTTTAGTTACCGACTTTACTTTAAGTAATTCGCTCCGTTTGGCAGATGCCCTAATCGCAGCAACAGCAATTGAACATCAGTACCGTTTGTTAACGGCAAATGATAAACATTATCGCTGTGTGCCAATGTTGGACGTGGATACCTTCCGTCCCAACCAGGACTACCAGGAGTCACTTTCATGAAGCAACTCGTAGGTCGTCATGGTGGTGGAATCATCTTCAATCCTAATGTGGATGTTGGGGCGGAGGAGCAGGTCCAGCAATTACTAGACACGCCCCTTGCCCGTGATGCTAACTTGCGTGTCATGCCCGACGTTCATGCGGGTGCGGGTAGTGTTATTGGCACTACCATGCGCATTACTGATAAGGTCTGCCCTAACCTAGTAGGAGTTGATATTGGCTGTGGATTGATGGCAGTTCCCTTAGGAAGCGACGACATTGACCTAGTTGCCCTTGATCGCTTCATTCGCAAGAGGATTCCTTCTGGGTTTGCGAAGCGCACTCATCAGAAAGTTAGTCCTCTTGCAGAGCGTGTTGCCTTAGATGCCTTGCGCTGGGATGCTCCGCGTAAGTATCGCAAGGATGATGCCATTTGTTCTGTAGGTACCTTGGGTGGCGGCAACCACTTTATAGAAGTGGGTAAGGATAGTGCCGGCGAAAACTGGATGACCATTCACAGTGGTAGTCGCAATGTGGGGCTACTGGTTGCAACACACTATCAATGGTTGGCAGAGCAGACTTGCCGTGCCCCTGTGCCTGATGCTTTGAAATTTCTGACTGATGATTTACTTGAAGACTATTTGCATGATATGCGCATTATGCAGGATTACGCAAAGTTAAACCGTATCGCAATGTTTGTCGATATTTTAGACTTTTTGGGCTGTGACTTAGATGACAGTGAAATTGCACGACGCAGTGTAATAACTGTCCACAACTACATTGATGATGAGCGCACCTTGCGCAAAGGCGCTGTGCGTGCACAGCAGGATGAACTGTTCTTGCTGCCGCTTAATATGGCTGATGGACTACTCCTCTGCCGTGGTAAAGGTAATCCAGACTGGAACGAGTCTGCTCCGCATGGTGCGGGACGCCTGTATTCGCGCACTAAGGCTTTCAAGGCATTGGATATGGATGAATTTGCTAAGCGCATGGAAGGTATCTATACGACCAGCGTTCACGATGACACTTTAGATGAAAGCCCCATGGCATACAAAGATGGCTCTGTCATTGAGGGACTTATGACTCCAACAGCAGAAACCCTAGATAGATGGAAGCCAATCTATAGCTTTAAAGCTAGGGGGAAGTCTCCTGGCCGTGGTGGCGGGCGTCGCAGAGCGTGACCCATGATAAAATGGCTACTCTTGAAATAGAAGTAGGCTCACTATATTGAAGGGAGGAGAGCTATGCACGCTAAACACGACTACAATCCCGTAAAAACCGCATATCCCGTTGATTCTGTTCCTGAATTTGATGATGGTGAATATCCCGAAGTGACAGCTGACGGACGCCCTTCTGAGGCTGCGATGCCAAATTCCCGCATTGTTATAGAAAGCGAAGATGCGATACATCAAGAAGAAGACAGGGCTCTTCTCAAGAAGTCTCAGCAGTCAGCATTTCATCAAAGCGAGGACTTTCAGGGGGCGCAGGCCTATAAAAGTCAGGGCTATGAGCCCACATCGACTGAGCTCGAATCCACAATATCATGGGGACTCTTAATAGGTTGCACAATTTTTTTCGTGCTATTTATCCTTATCGGCATAGGAATCTTCAGTATAGCCACTGTGCATTAAGTCGCAATATCCATCATTTCTCCATAAGTGCTACAATATAGTTACACAATATTCTTTTGTGGTTTATTGCTTTAGGAGGCGAGTGTAATGGACGCTAAGAAAACATTCTCAAAGATTGGAAGCTTTCTACTTATTGCTGCGATTGTCATCATTGTGCTGGGAGTAATCATCTTTCTTCTAAGCCCAGGAGTCTCTGCTATCTAAGCTTTATGCGTGCTACAATTGCCCCTTAATTTAATTTGACTTTAATTGGTCGAATTGTTCGAGAAATGCTTAATCAAACCAGTTTTGAAAAGGGGCACTTTGTGGATAGAGAGATGTCTAAAGCCTATGATCCAAAGGCAATAGAGGAATCAATTTTTACCACCTGGCAAAAAGGTGGCCATTTCGAGCAGAGTCCATCTGCAGAAGACATAACAAAATCGCGTGAAGCTGGCGATGTCAGTGCTGATGACCCCAGCCTGAATCCTTACGTCATTACTATCCCGCCGCCCAATGTCACGGGTTCTTTGCACATGGGGCATGCGCTTAATAATACGATACAGGACGTGCTCATCCGCAAAAATCGCATGGCAGGTAGGCCAGCCCGTTGGGTAGTGGGAACTGACCATGCGGGCATCGCCACGCAAAATAAAGTTGAGCAAAAACTGGCCAAAGAAGGGCTGACACGCTTTGATATTGGACGTGAAGCCTTTATTGATAAGTGCTGGGAGTGGCGCTCAGAACATGGCAGTCAAATCATCAATCAGCTCAAGGCGATGGGTTGTTCCTGCGACTATGACAGGGAATGGTTCACCATGGATCCTTCCTATCAACAGGCTGTTCGTGAGGTCTTTGTCGAATGGTTTAATCGGGGCTTGATTTATCGTGGCACACGCATTATCAACTGGTGTCCGCGCTGCACGACGGCTCTTTCTGACATTGAAGTAGAGCATGAGGACAAGCCGGGGAAGCTTTATCATGTCCGCTATCCCGTTGTGAGTGATGGAGGACACGCATCTGAGGTTTCCACTTGTCGCTCGCGTGACTTAGCACGCCACGCAACAAGCGAAAACCACATCTCCGAGTCCTCCATCACTCACAATGCTGAAGCAGAGGACATCCAGTACATCACTATCGCGACGACTCGTCCAGAAACTATGCTGGGCGATGTTGCTGTAGCTGTTCATCCTGAAGACGAGCGCTATAAAGACCTGGTTGGTAAGTCGGTGCTACTGCCTTTGATGGACAAGCCTATCCCCATCATTGCAGATGATTATGTTGAGCCAGACTTTGGTACGGGTGCGCTGAAGATTACGCCTGCTCATGACGCAAATGACTTTGAGGTAGGAGAACGCCACAACCTGCCCCAGGTTAACATTTTTGATAAAGAAGCTGTGGTAACTACAGAAGGTGGCGCTTACGAGGGTCTTTCAAGAGAAGACGCTCGCGAAAAAATTGTTGCTGACCTGCAGGCTGGCGGTTATTTGGTAGAAATCGAGGAGCATCCCCATAGCGTGGGCGTATGCTATCGCTGTGCAACTGCGATTGAACCCTGGCTTTCAGAGCAGTGGTTTGTAGATATGAAGCCACTGGCAGAGCCTGCTATTGAGGTAGTGCGTGATGGCCAGGTTAAGTTCCATCCAAAGCGTTGGGAGAATGTGTATTTTCACTGGATGGAAAACATTCGAGACTGGTGCATTTCTCGCCAGCTATGGTGGGGACATCGTATTCCTGTGTTTTATTGTGATGGCTGTAACTGGACAGCAGCACTAAAGGAAGACCTGTCTGTCTGTCCAGAATGTGCAGCACCAGTTCGTCAAGACGAAGATGTGTTAGATACGTGGTTCAGCAGCCAAATCTGGCCTTTCGCTGTTTTGGGGAACACATCTGGAACTCCCGCACACTGCTCACGTGACTTTGCACGTCACGCAGCGAGCGAAAGCCCCAGCTATGCCTCCCAAAACTGCAACAAAGGCGACAAGCCCTTTACCTGGTTTACTCCTGAGCTTGCTGCGAATTATCCGACTAATGCGCTTTCAACGGCACCAGACATCTTATTCCTTTGGGTTGCTCGCATGATTATGAGTGGTCTGGACTTTGTAGATGACATTCCTTTCCACGATGTCATCATTCACCCGACTGTCTTTAATAAAGAGGGTAGACGTATGTCCAAGTCATTGGGCACAGGTGTAGACCCTCTGGACTTGATGGAACACTACGGTGCAGATGGTATGCGTTTTGGACTTATGCTGCAGGTCACAGGTGTTCAGGACATGAAATTTGATGAGGACAAACTGCTGTCCTCACGCAACTTCGCTAACAAGATTTGGAACGCTGCCCGCTTTGTGCAAATGAATACAGATGGAATACAGATGGGGGATGCTCCTCCACAGCCAGAGGCTTTGGCAGATAGATGGATTCTCTCACGCCTTGCACACTTGGTGGAGCGTGTGACTGAGAGTATTGATAGCTTTGCCTTTGGTGAGGCCTCACGTGACCTTTACGGCTTCTTTTGGAATGATTTTTGTGACTGGTACATTGAGCTCGCTAAGGGTCGCTTGAACGGGGAGCCAGAAGAGCGTGCAGCAGTGCAGCACACCTTGGTTTTTGTGCTGGATAATGCCCTGCGCTTGCTGCATCCCATGATGCCCTACATTAGTGAGGAAATTTGGCGTGGGCTGCCGATTCATGCTGATGTTTCGGGTGCTGAACCTTCACTTATTGTGGCGCAGTGGCCAAAGCAGGAAGACTTTGCTACCTTGCGTGATGTGGACGCAGAGCGTCGTATAGAGCTATTAAAGGCTGTAGTGTCCGCTTTGCGCAGCACGCGTGCACGCTATCAAATCAGTCCTCGCACTGAACTTGAGGCAAGTGTGAAAGTTGGCAAGAAGAGTGACGGTACTCTTTTGCAGGAGTTAGCCCCACAAATCGCCCAGCTAGCTAATGCAAGCAAACTGCAAGTTGATGTTGACTTAGCGAAGCCAGCACAAAGCGCCGTTACGGTAGCCACTGGCCTTGAAATTTACGTACATCTGGAAGGCCTGGTTGATTTCGAAGCAGAAAAGGCACGCCTCACCAAAGAGCGTGATAAAACTGCAAAAGAACTGGCAAAGTTTGACAAGAAGCTTTCCAACGAAGGGTTCCTAGCGAAAGCCGCACCAGAAATTATCGAAAAGGATCGCGCAAAGGCCGATGATTTGCGTGTGGCTTTGGCAAAGCTTGAAGCCCAGCTTGCGGAGCAGGGCTAGGTGCCTTGCTTGTGCATAAATAGGTGACACATCGCCCATGTATCAAGAACCGACGATAAATCCTTCACTGGAGAATATGAAGAAGGCCTGTGCAGCTGCGGGACATCCAGAGCGCACTTATAAGATTATTCAGATTACAGGCACCAATGGTAAAACTTCGACAGCACGCATTATAGAGCAGCTACTTATTGCAGAAGGTGTTGAGGAGAGCGCAAAGGTAGGACTCTACACTAGCCCTTCTCTAGTACATGAATCTGAGCGTATTCGTGTGGATGGAGTCAATATCGACGTGGGTGACCTTGCTCTTGCGCGCCTCATGGCACGTGAGGCGGCCGCAAGTGTTGGCCTGCAGCTCACTGATTTTGAAGAGATGACGCTGGCAATGTTCATTCATTTTAGGGATATGAGTGTCGATTACGCTGTCATAGAGGTCGGCATGGGTGGCAGATGGGACGCTACTAGTGCTGCAGACCCAACAGTAGCCGTTGTTACTGCAGTTGGGCTAGACCATCAGGAGTTTCTGGGTGACACAGTAGCAGAAATTGCCTTTGACAAGTCGCACATTATTAAGCCAGGCGCCAGTGTTGTGCTGGGAAAAAGCCTTTTCAGTGAGCATGACCCCCACATTGCTGACGTCTTTATAGGGCGCGCAAAGAAATTTGGATTACAGCCGCGCATTGTGGGGGATAGCTCCTATCAAGTCCATGCGGACTCTACCCTCCTGTCCTGGTTTGATGTGGTTACGCTGTATCAGGACTATATAGATCTGCAGATTGCGGCACCTGGTTATCAAGCAAGCAATACTGCTACTGCACTCTTTGCTGCAGAGGCAGTATTGAAGCGGGCTCTTGACCCAGAAAAAGTTCGCAGCACTATAGCGCAGATGACCTTCCCAGGACGCTTTGAAGTACTGCGTGAAAGACCCCTGTTGATATTTGATGGCAGTCATAATCCGGCAGCAGCACTTGTGTTGGCTGACTTGCTTCGCGAATTGGCTCGTACCAAATTTGCAGGAGAGAAGCCCGTAATCGCTTTGGGTATTCTTTCTGACAAAGACGCAGAAGGCATCATCAGGGCATTGGAGCCTGTTGCGGATAGGTTTATTGCCCTAGAGCCTCCCAACAACCCGCGCGCTATTCCTGCTGATGAGCTTGCGGAGATGGTTAGGCAGGTTACGGGCAAGCCTTGTGCTGCTATGGACACGCTCTGCCAGGTGCTGAACACAACGGGAAGACAACCAGTGATTGTGACGGGAAGCCTTTCTCTCTATCCTTTGATACAATCAATGGGTCTCTGCGATGTCGGCAGCATTGCCTAAGGGCGGTGTGTGGTGATTTTCGCTGCGATGAACCGCCCGTCAGCGTCACTTAAATAAGAGTAAGTGCATCCTATAAAAGGAGTAAGGTAAACATGGATTTGTTCGGCGAATTGTTAGACCCGATTATTAACAGCCCCATAGTTCAGTCCCTTTCGTTGGGTCTAGGTATTGCAACCTTTTCTTTGGCGATAGCTTTGGTTTTCTGGCTTTTCCGTGATGCACGCCGCCGCGGAACGTTTGCTATTGCCTGGGGACTTCTTGGTTTACTAGCTTTGGTTGTGGGTGTTTTCGTTGGTTTTTCTCAAGCCAGCTGGGGTTTTATTGCCGTAGGTGGCGCCTCTCTTATTCTGGTCTTGTTGATTCTGATTGTTTACAGCTTCTTGCGCCCTGCAGACTTTGCAGCTGACGCAGAAGAACGTGAGTTGTCGCAGCGCCTGTTAGAGGCAGAGCTTGAAACTCATGCCTGTCCTAGCTGTGGTGGCGGAATCGAAGTTGATTTCTTGATTTGTCCCAATTGTAACGTGACCTTACGTCGTCCTTGCGATTATTGCGCCCGTCCCATTAAGACGACCTGGGCAGTTTGCCCTTATTGTCGTGCGAACAAGGGTCAGGCAGAAACGCGTGCAGCAGCGCCTGCGCCGGCAAGGAAACCAAGGCAGCAACAGCAGGCAGCAGCGAAGAGCGGTGACTCTGCTGGGCGTAGTAGATCTTTGCCGAAACACGATGAAGATGTAGACGATACTGATATAGACTTTGGCGCCCCAAAGAGGAGTGCACCGTCGCGCGGATCTGCGGCTAGTAGCTCTCGTTCTGCGGATAGTGGTCGTAGCTCCCGTACTTCTGCTGGCAGCGGCAGTGCAGGCAGCAGCGGACGTCGCAGTTCGGCTG
Source organism: Coriobacteriia bacterium (assembly GCA_009785705.1). Classification (GTDB taxonomy): domain Bacteria; phylum Actinomycetota; class Coriobacteriia; order WRKU01; family WQUG01; genus WRBW01. Next base: position 104 of record WQVS01000014.1, on the reverse strand, counting down.
ATGTTGGCGGAAGCCGTAGCTCTGGCGGTAGTAGTGGTGGCAGCAGCCGTTCACGTACCTCGACGGGCAGTAGTCCTCGGTCTTCAAGTGGTAGCAGCGGTAGC
>WQVS01000013.1 GCA_009785705.1 Coriobacteriia bacterium | reverse complement strand
AGGAGGTTGATAGGCTTCAGGTGTAAGTGTGGCGACATACTTAGCTGAGAAGTACTAATTGGTCGAGGTCTTACTTTCATTATGTGATTTTGATTTACGCTATCCAGCATTCAGGGTTGCCTGAACGGTACACTTTGAAAATGGAATATTTATACATACATAAGAGTCTTTTGTATGTTGGTAACTATGGCGAGGAGGGTACACCCGATCCCATTCCGAACTCGGAAGTTAAGCTCCTCAGCGCCGATGGTACTACACTGTAGTGGTGTGGGAGAGTAGGACGTTGCCAACATACAGAAGACTTTTGCAATTTTCACACCTGATGGCAATCTAGCGGCGCTTCAAAAATCTCGCCTAAATTAGTGCTTCGAAGCCGTTATCACAACAAGATGTGGTATTATAACTACTAATATTGGTGATAGGAGTTGAGATGGAACAGTTCTATATCTTGTTTGGTAGTCGCACTGCTGCCGAGACCCTTCTTTTTATTGCAGCATATGAAACTGGTTATGCGTCACGCATAGCTGAAACTTTCGGCAATTCTCTGAATGGAGTCCAGCGCCAGCTATTGAAGTTTGAAACAAATGGAATTTTTGTTAGTCGAACAGTGGGCAGAACGCGGGTGTTCGAGTTCAATCCTCGCAGCCCCCTTGCGAAGAGCCTAAAAGAGTTCCTGCTAGAACAAATGGATTGTCTTCCTCGCGATGTGTATAAGCAGTATTTTTGCCAAAGGCAACGCCCCAGACGAACAGGAAAGGGGCTGTAGAGCATGAAAATTGACAACAAGATGTCTTTGGAGGATTTAGCAAGTGTTGTGAGCACTGCACTAGAAAATGCGGGCGTTGATGCCGTGCTTACAGGTGGCGGTGCAGTTTCGATATATAGTAACAATGAGTATCAAAGTTATGATTTGGACTTCATTACGACAAGAAATATAAGTGAGGTCACTGAAGCCCTGCAGCCACTGGGATTTGTGAGAAATGTTGGAGATAGGTATTTTACTCACTCTGCAACTGAATTTGCTATTGAGTTTCCGACGGGTCCGCTATCGTTTGGTGAAACAATTGTTCCGCTAGATGAGACCAGCATCTTGAAAGTTCCACTAGGGATCATCCGTATAGTCACGCCGACACAAATAATTATGGATCGGATGGCAGCCTATATTCACTGGAATGACAATCAGTCACGTGAACAGGCAATATCAGTCGTCCAGAGTAATGAGATTGACTGGAAACTACTTTATGAGTGGGCAGAAAAAGAGGGAGCAAGTCTCTCTATTATTGATAGGTTGAAAGAGCTGGGCTAATAGATTTCGTTTTTGTTTTGCCGCTATCTCGTTCACCAGAGTGCAAAAATGCTTAGTAGTGCAGACTCAGCCTAGCGCTGGGTTTTTCAATTTGTGACATTGATAGAATATTGGCTGATTAAGAGGATTGAAGTCTACCGTAAGCAGGGAATGCTCTCCAGCTTTTTACTTTGGTTTATCAAGGGTCAGGTTGACCCCTTCAGATTCGGCATGCTCCTGTAGTCGCGCTCGCAAAATTTTGTTTCGGGTTTTGAGGTCTACTGTTGACTGTGCCTCCATAATGGCACTTTCGAGGTTTTCGACAGACAGTAGCGCAGCTGCTAGGCAGAAGTAGCTTTTGTTTCGTCCACTATCATGGTTTTGCAGCATATCTTGCAGAAGTTCAATGCATTTCTCTTGGTTAGAGATGAAGCTATCGAATCCCTGCTCTTGTATTACTTTGTGATTTTCTAAGATTCGTTTATGGGTGACAAATGAATCCTTTTCTACCTTTTGCTTATCGTTGTATTTTTCACAGGGGTAGTCAGGGCATTGAGAGCACACTTCCAGTCCACGCTTATTAAGGCAGCAAGATAAGATTCCGCAGGGAGGGTGAACTGCATCAAAGCCAGCCCCACCACAGCCAGGACATCGTGATGGCCCGTTGGTGTAATAGCGAGGACATAAGCCGCAGTCTATTCCGCAGCAGCCAATGGTAGGATGCTTTTTCTCAACATGTTCATGTGTTGACATAAAAATTCACCTCTCAATGCGATAAGGATGATTGCGTGGTGACGTACTAATCTGATGTTGGGGCGTCTACCTTCCAGCGCTTCAGCGTGGCAAGGTGCTCTTTGAGAACAGTGCGGGCTTCGTCTTCTGTGTAGTTGGTTCCTTGCTCTGCGTTCCAATGCTCTAGGTAGTTAAGATTAACTTCAATCATCTCATCCATACTGGGATTGCTGGTAAAGTTTCCGTCCTTGTAGCAGTACAAGCAATAATCAGGGCTGAGACCATCATTTGTCTCTGTGCCGAAATCTGCAAAGGTGCGCATGTGCATGGCGCAACTTTGGCAGACGATATTGGCTTCTGTAGCACCCAGCAATTCGTTAATAGACACATTGAACATACTTGACATCAACTTAAGAGTATCGACGCTGGGCGTAGTTCCCCCTGTTTCCCAGCGAGAAACTGCCTGACGGGTCACGAACAATTTTTCTGCTAGTTCGTCTTGAGTCATGTCAAGGTTTTTGCGAAATTGTGCGAGGGCTGCACTGGTCTCCATGAATACCATCCTTAGCTACAGTAACGACAGGAGCTACCAGAATAACAGGACTATTTTGTGCTAGCCAGCAACTAGCAGTTGCTATAATCAAAACAACGATGAAGAGGCATAGAGCGTGCTGAACACAACAATTAGCTTTCAGGGCAATTGCGATGAGGTCCTTGCATTGCTTGCGACTCTGTGATGGCTAAACTAGCCATACACTCTCTTCAATCTCAATCGCCTAAGACACAGGCGCATACACTTAAGAGGGAAGTACAGAGCAGCATTAAAGCTAGTAGCTTCCAGATAGTCTTCATCAAGACTCCTCAAATTTAGTCCATACTTACTGTAGTCACTATAGCCTAGCAGAGCACTATGAGCCTTAACCTGTTAACCTAGGTTTATGAAGTAAATAATTCGATGGTAAGCTGTTTTAAAATTGCGATGCTGACAGATAGGGTATTTGCAGGGCAGATGAACGCGCCCTAAATTTAGCTGCTAGTGTAGACTAAAAGCCTCAGATTAATCGCAAAGTGACAGATAAGCTCTATCTCAATTTGCAAGGAATAGAGAGCCCTATGTCTAAGCAAGGTAAAAAAGTCCTCTTGATGTATCCACCTGGTCCTCTTTACCAGCGTGGCGAAGACCGCTGCAAAAGCAATATCGAGGCTTCATCAGCATCTTCAGCACGCTCTTGCAATGACCTAGGATATGCTGCAGCAGTTTTGCGCAAAGCAGGCTATGAGCCGCGCATCCGTGACTATCAAACGGCAGCTTATGATCAAGCTCGCAGCTTAAGCGATATCTATAACTACCAGCCAGATCTGATAATGATAAGCGTTGTTGATGCAAGCATTGTAGATGACCTAGCATTTATCCAGAAAATCAAAGACAGACTTCAGGATAGTTCTTCAGTTGATGGACACGCTCCGCCCAAAGATGCCGTGTACAAGGCACCTGTTATTGTCCTCAAGGGTGCCCTGTTCTTTAATGCGCCTGACTCTCTATTCGAGCAGTTTGACTTCAGCGCAGAATTGGCGGAGAGGTTGACCAATCTATTGCACACATTGCCAATCATGCCTTCGGCAGGCTGGATAGTGCAAAGCCAATTCCTGGCATTTTGTACAAAGACGCAGACGGTGTGTTTCATAAGACCTTCTTTACGTCATCTCACGTTAACTTAGATGATGTACCGTTTCCTGCTCGTGACTTGATGGATCTTTCACTGTATGCGCGCCCTGATACAGGTGAGCCTATGGCAACAATTCAAACCTCACGAGGGTGCTATGGTACCTGCAACCTGTGCAAAACACCTAAAATCGCAGGTGTAAAAGTGATTTTCAGAAAGCCTGAAAGTGTGTTTGCAGAAATTGAAGAATGCTACCACGTGTACGGTATTAAAGCTTTCTTTTTTCGGGCTGATACTTTTACTTCTAATGAGCAATGGATTCATAAGTTATGCGACCTGATTATTGCCTCAAATCTGGCAGGCAAAATTTCGTTTGCTGCAAACTCGCGCGTGAAGCCTCTGCAAAAAGCTACCCTACAGCGAATGAAAGAGGCAGGTTGTTTTGTCATTGCCTTTGGCTATGATTCGGGCAGTGATGAGACGCTTCTAAAAATCCGCAAAGGTGCTGAGACTATCGATAATCTGCGTGCAGCAAATTGGGCGCGGCAGGTCGGGTTACCTGTCTACGGCTTTTTTGTTGTTGGCTATCCCTGGGAGACAAAAATGCTGCTTGCGCAGACACGAAAACACATCTTCAAGCTCAACCCAGATTATTTGGAAATCCATATAGCACTGCCTTATTGGGGGACTCAGCTACAAGTGCTACATAACCAGTCAGGCACACTGGAAGACTATGTCGTAAACCAGCCTGTATTTATGGACAATCTCGAAAGCAGCATCACAGGTGTGCGAAATATCACCATTGACCAGCTGCGGAATTATCGCAAATACACTCTACTCGCTTTTTATCTGCGTCCAAAATATCTTTACACACGACTTGTTCCAACAATCAAAAATCCGCGTGCCACGCTGTCTTATATTCGCTATGGCTGGAAACTTATCTCCAATCTACTTACAGGAAAATGAGTACCGACGAAAGCACGAAAGCCTCTCGACACAATTTAACGTACTGCACCAAATATGAAAATCTTTTCGATAATGAAACTTCCTAAAACCTCTCACCTTCAGAGCTCTAGGAGGCTTCTATTGTTAGTGGCTACCAAAATAAGAAGAGCGCATCAGACAAGAAATGCCCAATGCGCTCAAGCCATAGTCTGCTAAAGAATCTTGCTGTACTTTAACTTGCTGTATCTACTTCACTTCTGTCTTCTCTGTCACTTTCGCCTCTTTCCCCTCCTTTGAAGAGGAGGTGCTAGGTATGGCCACTTCTTCTGAAGGGTCTGACGTTGCCGCTTCTGCGGGATCTGCTGTCATTCCTCCGTCTGCAGTCTCATATCGCATGCCCCATCCTGTAAATATCGCAACAGCCATGACGACGAAGAGGATTATGGGGTAGAAGGTAACAGCCGCCAGTGCAAAGGGACTTAAGGGTTCAAGGAAGTCAAAACTTGGTATCAGGCCAGTTATTGTGCCCAGAACAACAAAGATGAACAAACTGGTGAATGGGAACACGATTGGCAATGAGCAGACCATGCTGTCTATAATGTTTGCCCGCCTGTAGGGATGTATTCCCTTAGGTCGGGCCAGTTCGTCGGACAGCGGTCCATAGATGATGAGGGCAGGACCATTGGCTGACCCAATGAACAGTGAAGTAACCATAACGCCAATAGAGTTGATCCACTCGACACCCTTTGTTGTCCGCGCCATTTTGCTATTCGCAAGCTTGTAAAGTATGCGATCTAGCAGGCCGCTTTCTCGCATCACGCCCATTATTCCAAATATTCCAATTAGGTAGACAACAATACCGGTTTTTGCGGTAATGCCTGCAATCAAGAAGCCTTCCGCTACACCTTCGTTTACGACAAGAATATCAGCAGGACTGAGTGCTCCAGAAATCAGCCCTACAGCAACTCCAACAACAGTACCAACGGTAATCGCAACAAAAATATTTCGTTTGATTGCTGCTACAACTAGCAGAACAACTACGGGGACAAGCATTATTAAGCCACTTGGATTAGAGAATTCGGCCAGAACTTCTGCACCTGCTACTTGCCCAGACGTGCCAAATCCGCCGCCAAAAATAAGGTAGAGTACTGCAGCGACTAAAGCTGCTATGCCGGCGTACTTAAAGCGGGAGGCAACTACGCCTGGTATATCTGCGCCCTCGCCGCTGGACTTGAACCTTTGGGTAGTAGAAGATACGATAGTCGTGTCAGAGATTGGGCTTAGATGATCTCCAAAAATAGCACCTGAAAGAATGGCACCTGCAAGAAAAATTGGGTCCGCACCCAACAGTACACCAGCTGGATAGAATATGGGGAATCCGGAAAATACAGTACCGAGAGACGTTCCCGTTGCCATTGATATTACACAGCACGCTATGAAAACGAAGGCTACAAAAAGGCCACCCGTCATACTTATTTCGCTACCTAGCCACACAAACCCTTCTGCAACACCAGCACGAGCCATCATTTGTGTAAAGATGCCAACAACAAGGATAATTAGGATGAGTATGGCGCATATATCAGACGCCATGCCCTTAACGACACCTTTCCAGTATTCGTTCATATCCTTCGAAAAAACACTGCCAACAATCAGACCAACAAAACAGGCCATGGCAAGATTGACTAGAGAAAATGTGCCTAAAACAACAAAGAACAGAATACTGCCTGCAGCGGCAATCAGCAGAGGCATCAGTGCAAACAAATAGCTCCCCCTAAACTGCACTGGATAATCGTCGTAATTCTTTCTCTCCATTTGATTCCCCCTTCTTTTGTGGTTTGCACTGTTTTAGTGCTTAGCAATTTAAGTCATTATTGCGCGTATTCCATCGAGGAATCGGTCAGCCTCCTCCAATGTGTTGTAGGGAGCAAGTCCAGCACGGATAAAGCTACCGCTATTTGCCAGACCTAGCTTTTCGGCTAGGGTTAGGGCGTAGAAATGTCCTTCAGCTATAAACACCCCGTGCTCTTCACACATGCGTATACAGAAATCACGCGGAGTTATACCTTCAACTCGAAAAGCGATTGTTGGAGTTTTGGGGACATCGTCAGACGCCTGGTAGAGTGTTACTCCATCCATTTCTTGCATTTCATCTCTGATGTAGTCTGCCAGTGAATTCTCATAGTCTTCTATGGCTTCGTAGCCACTTATGATTTGTTCTTGAAGTGTAGGCCCTTCTCCGAATGAGGCAATAAATTTAATGGCTTCGGATATGCTGGGTATACCTTCATGATTTTGGGTACCAATTTCTAGGCGATCGGGGATGTCATCTGGCGCAGGGGCCACCTTATAAACTTCAAGGCGCTCAAACAGATCTTTGCAGATTATCGCCATTCCTACATGTGCTGCAAAAAATTTATATGCAGAGGAGAACAGCATGTCAATACCTAAATCCTGAACATCCACATACATGTGAGGAATGCCGTGAACTGCGTCAACTGCAAGTAGGGCACCAACTTTTTTGGCTTGCTCAGAAACAAATTTGACGTCTGTAATCGTTCCGATGCAGTTAGACGCTGAACCAACGGCAATCAGTTTAGTCTTTGGCGAAATCAATTCAGGCAACACATCGAGATCAAGCGTCAGTGTCTCTGTGTTAAAGGGCACATACTTAATGGTGACCCCCTTGTCTTCAGCGGCTGTGCGCCAAGAATCTACGTTAGAGTGATGTTCGAGTTCTGTGAGGATTATTTCATCACCCTCTTTCCATTCTCTGGCAAGAGCGCGACTGGTGTGAAACATCATAGAGGTGGCGTTTGGACCAAATGCAACATCATGATTTGGTGCATTAAACAGCACTTTAATATCTTCGCGAGCCTTGGTCATAAGAGCTTCTGTTTCGTAGCTTGTGGGGAAATTCCCATGAAGATTTGCGCCACCTCGGGTCATGTAGCCACATACTGCCTCGATGGAGCTATCTAAGAATTGGGTTCCGCCTGGACCATCGAAATACACCACCTGCTTCCCGTTATGGGTTCTTTTTAGGGCAGGGAATCGTTTGCGGACACGGTCGATTGGAAAATTGGGCATAGACATCCCTCTCTTTTCGGCGTACCTGGCGTTTGAATGACAGGAATAGTAGCCCAAAGCATGCATACATTTGCAGAGGGATGAACAAATTCTTCGCTATTTGGCACAAATTGCTTCGGTAAACGGACAGAAGGTTTTTGGGTGGGGAAATTACATCCTACCTAATAGGTGGCTGGGGAAAGAGTTGCCCAAAGCTTATGAAGTGTCGCAGAAAAATTAATACCACTATAAGGACAACGGCTCCAGCAAAGACTTGACCGCCAATGCGAACGAGTTTCGATGAGTCTTTGTAGCGCAAGTATATCCAGCCAATTATCGTATTCTGAAGTGCAGCAGCAATTGCAAAAATGACGGTACTAGCGACAATCCCTTCAGTGCTTAGAAGAAAATCACCTGCAAGTGATAAAAGCCAGGGAGCAAGCCAAAGCACATAGCCTCTGGCAAAGATGGCGTACGCTTTAATGAAGCCCATGATGGGTAATGACAATAAAAATATAGATACTAAGATAGTGTAGCTAGCTCGCGTTAGCTTTGTACCTAGTGGGTTAGTCCTGAACCTTTTTCTCATTGCACCCGCCCTCTTGTGTGAATGAAAGTGCCCTCTGCTTAATAGTTTAGCAGCCTCGACTCCTGGAGCCTAATCCCATCTTTCGCAGAGCTCCTTAATTCGCACTATGTTAAACTCAAGCGTAATCATGCGAAACTTAGTGAAATGTCGCCTTAAAGGGCAAAATGAAAGTGATGAGGGAAATAATGGATTTTGCATTTGTTAAGTTCGAGGTGTTTCTACCAGAGCAATCTATGGAAGAGATCAGAAATGCATTGAATGAAATTGGGGCACTAACAGTGGGAAACTATGACCACGTAATCTCCTACTATCCAGTTACGGGTTCTTGGAGACCAATGGAGGGGTCAAATCCCTTCGATGGCTCTGTAGGGGAGATATGTACTGGATCAGAGTACAAATTAGAGTTTAGGTGTCCATATGAAAAGGCGGTAGAAGCAAAGAGAATTATCGAAGACATCCATCCCTACGAAGAGCCCATTATCAACATCATGCCTCTACTGTACATGAGAGGATAATCGTGCTGTACTTCCTTGTGGCATTGTTTGCTTCAGCACTGGGGTCAGTAACGGGCATTGGTGGCGGCCTCATTATTAGACCCGCACTGACAACGATGGGTTTTGATGTTGGTCTTGCGACCTTTACTTCAGCAGCCTCTGTTTTCGTCATGTCGTGTTTTAGCATAGTAACAAGACGAGTATGGAGGACAGATATCAAGCTAGGCAGCCTCGGTCTTTTAGCTGCAGGCAGCATCGCGGGTGCATTTGTGGGTGCCTATATCCTGTCTTTTTTGAGATCTGTAACTGTTGGCATCCTGTTCATAATATTCCTGACAGTCATCGGAGCTTTGCTTGTTGCGAAAAAGCGCTTTACAGCTCGCAGCATCTCTAGCCCACTGTTAAAAATTGGGATTGGACTTGTGGTTGGCGTTACTGCGGGACTCTTTGGCATTGGCGGGGGGCTTATGTTAATGATTGCCTTGATGTACCTATTTGGCTCGAAGCCAAAAGAGGCTGTCGTGCAAAGCCTGTTCGTTGCAATGCTTGCATCAGCTGCATCATTGGTTCAGTATGTCATTAATGGATTTGCTGACTTTTCACTGCTTGTATATGTGTTACCGGGAAGCATTTTGGGCGGCCTCTTTGGTCTTTTCATGTCGAAGCGCATGCAGGAAAATACGGTCATCATGCTGTTATTGATGATAGTTGCTGCTGGAATAGTCAGCCAAATCTTCTTTGTTGTGACTTATTAGTGTGGCTCACTTAATAGAGCGAAATTGGCGACTATCTTTTTAGCAGATATTACTAAGTCAACTGTTCCACTGTTAGATGATATTATTGTGGCATGAAAATTAACAAAATTGCTCGCTTATTTATCTTTATCGTAAGCACAGTTAATGCATTGGCAGGGCTAGTGTGTGGGATTCTGCTCATTGTGGCTCCAGATGGTAGGCTCATGGCGGCGGGCGAATTACTGCCGGTTATTGCTGCGCTTCCGCTGGCGCACATCTTTTTTCAGGACCTGCGCTGGATAGGCATTGCGATGCTGATTGTGCTATGGATTCCTAATGAGCTATCAACCATTGCCTTATGGCTCAAGCATAAGCTTCAATACACGGTCGTTGTTATAGCCAATGCAGCAATGATGCTATGGTGTACTTTTCAGTTCATATTTATGTTCAATTGGTTGGCAGTGGCCTACTTCGTACTGGGCATGCTCATGATAGTTGCTGCAGTCTATCTCTCGAGACGTACTGACACTGATTTGTCCGAAAACAATCAGTTCATCCCTTAAATCCATCCCTTAAGCCTAAAGAAGGATATCAGCGAAGGAACACCTACTTGAGCAGTGTCTCCAGTGATGCGATTTTTACGCAGAGCACAAAGAGCTTGCTGGCATCCTCCAATTCTTCAATTAAAGGGTAAGTTGGGGCAAGTCTAATGTTGGAGTCTTCTGCATCATTGCCGTAAGGGTAGGTAGCTCCTGCGCCTGTTAGCATCATGCCTGCATCCTTTGCTAGGCTGACTACACGTTTTGCAGTGTTGGGTAAACCTATAAATGAGATGAAGTATCCACCTTTTGGTTGTGTCCATTCACCAATATCCAGGCCATTAAGACCCTTATCAAGCACGCGCAATACCGTTTCAAATTTTGGTGCGACGATGTCTGCGTGCTTCTGCATGTGCGCGCGCACTCCATCCAAATCGCGAAGAAAGAGTGCATGGCGCAGCTGATTCAGCTTATCGGGTCCGATGGTTTGAAGTGATAGGCGACCACGAATTTCCGCAAGGTTATCAGGTGAAGAAGCAAGCGCTGAGATGCCTGAACCTGCAAAGGTTATCTTTGAAGTCGAGGCAAACATATACCAAAGATTCTCATTATCAGCCTCACTGCATGCCGCCTTTAAGTTAAGTAGAGATTCTCCCGGCTGTTCAAAGTCATGTACGGCATAAGCGTTGTCCCAGTAGATGCGAAAATCTTTTGCAGCTGGAGACAGAGCAGCAAATCGTCTTATGACATCATCAGAGTAGGTTGTGCCTGTTGGATTAGAGTATTTTGGCACACACCAGATGCCCTTTACGGACGCATCCGCATTCACGTAGTCTTCGACTATATTCATGTCGGGACCATCTGCTGTAAGTGGCACAGGAATCATTTCAATACCAAAGTATTCTGTTAGAGCAAAATGGCGGTCATAGCCTGGTACGGGACACAGGAATTTAACAGGCTCCCCAAGCTTCGCCCAAGCAGTTTGACCAGCGACGCCATGCGAGAATGCCTGAGAAACCATGTCGTACATAACGTTCAGGCTTGAATTGCCACAGACAATGACATCGTCTGCATCAACATCCATAATCTCTGCCATAAGCTTGCGAGTTTCAGGTAGACCTACGAGTCCGCCATAATTGCGTAAGTCATCAGCTGTGCCTTCTTTAAGAATTTCAGCAGTGGTCTCAGAAGAGACGGTATCAAGTAGCGACATCGAGAGGTCCAGCTGCTCTGGTGCAGGCTTACCGCGTGACATATTTAACTTGAGCTCTTTCGCTTTAAATTGCCCATATTCTTCCATCAGCATTGCGAGCTGTTCTTGTGCTTCTACCTTAGAAAGTTCCTTGAATGCTTTCATGATTGCTCCTTATCGCAAATTGCTGATTTTTATTAGTAATCATGATACCAGTGCCTAAGCACTTAGTAGGCAGAGAGTTTCGAGATGACAGCATTGTTGGGCAAACAAGGACAATGGACCTAGACACCAAAGACAATGGGCTTGGACACATTCCTCTTGAAATGAGCAGGACAAACAGAGCAATCGGTAAGCGCAGTAGGTTATCCTTGTTGCGTGCACTTCAGATCTTATCTTGTGCAATTTGACCAATTCGATATAGGGGGATATCTTGAGCTCACTAAAAGTTGTCTTATTTAACGGAAGTCCGAAACAAAGTGGCACAACGGCTCATGCGCTTGCTGAAATCGCGCGCGAAATTGAGGCTGCTGATATCGAGACACAGACTCTGCAATTGGGCAAAAGCCCTGTTCATGGCTGTATCGCCTGTGGACAGTGCTGGAAAAATGGTGGAATCTGTCGCTTCGCAGACGATATGTGCAATGATCTAATCGAGGCCGCAAAAACTGCTGATGGATTCATTTTTGGGTCACCAGTTTATTTTGCAGGCCCCAACGGCGCAATGTGTGCAATTCTTGACCGTGCTTTTTATGCGTCCTCTTCGCTCTTTGCAGGTAAGCCAGGTGCTGCTATAGTAGCATGTAGACGCGGGGGAGGAAGCGCCACCTTTGACCGACTCAATAAGTATTTCACCTTTGCTCAAATGCCTGTAGTCAGTAGCAATTACTGGAACACTCTTCACGGCAATAATGCCAATGAGGCTCAGCAGGATTCAGAAGGCATGCAGACGATGCGAGTCCTTGGCCGCAACATGGCTCAGCTGCTAAAGCACATTGAGTCAGGTAAAGCGAAGGATCTTGCAATGCCAGCCCCTTCGACAGAAGAGAGAATCTGGACCAACTTTATCCGCTAAGAGATTCCAAACCCCAGACAATACCTCATCGCACGTCGGTGCTGTCTGCTGATAGGTTATTGCAACCTAAGAGCAATAGCAGCGATAGGCATGACGTAGAGACAAGAACTACGGTGGGTACTGTTGGTGCAGTGTGTCCTGTGAGGGGGATTTCGATATGCTCACTGCTGAAATTTGCCATAGTGTGCTCTGCCTCTAGGGTTTGCCATTCCGCACTAAGGTGTGTGGCCTCTAAGTCTGATACGGGACTAATTGTGTGCAAAATTTGCTCACTTGTTGCGATTTCTGCAGATGACCTGTATTCGGGTAGTAGCTTTTTGTCTGCTAGGTAGCGAGTCCCGATGTGGGCATCAGGAAAAACAAGTTTCTGACCATGCTTAAGCGCAAACACCTGCTCCTCATCAGATGTAAATAGTAGGTATGCTCCTCTTCCGTCTGTTCCTGCAATGGTGCCATTTGCTGTGGCAGTCACAACCTTGTCTGTGGCGATTTCGTACACGTAGCCACGATATCCAGAAAAGGGCGCATATAGTTTTGGCGCTATAAGCGTGAGATTAAAGTCAAAATAGAGCCCCCAATTTGCAAATGTTCCTAGTGTTTGTTGCGATATGCTGAGGCTTGCCGGATCAGGGGTGGGTGGTGTCACTGCTGCAGTTCTAAAGGTCCAAGTATGTGGATACATTTCTGTGGTGGGACGGTTACCAAATTGGGCATCAACAAATCCTGATACCTTTGCTGTATGAAGCGTACTGGATTCTATTAAGACAAGAGGGGCTGTAAAGACGCTGTTGGGTCCTCTGTCACTGTCTGACCAGTTAGCTTCTGTGATGTTTGACATGTCTACGTAGGCTCCATGACTGATTTCGATGGTGCCTAGTAATGCTGCATCAGTACACATGGGCCTATCAAAGCGCAGAATAAGCTCAGGCGTATTGACCTCGGTTATATTTTGAGCTTGATGACGGGGAGTCGTTGCGGAACTTTGAGGGTTCCAGTTTGTCAGCCCCGTTGGCATGAGAGAACCCGCCATGCGCCATGGTCGCCAGTTGTCGGTATTTGTGCCTGAACTGTCAAGGGCCGAGACAATTCCCTTGCCTAAGGTCCCGTACTCATTCCAACCCCAGGTCCACAAATCTCTATTAGTGCAAATGGCTGCGACATGCGATGTTCCTGTATGATCTGTCGGGGTAGTATGCGCCATTCCTACAGAAACCATATGCCATTGGGTATTTGTGGTAGTTATCCGAACGGGAGAATTCCGTGCAGTTCTATTGCCCTGACCCAATTGGCCACTCCTGTTGGCTCCCCACATCCAGAGGCTTCCATCGCTACCGATTGCCGCTGTAGTGTTGCTCCCTGTGCTCACAGACTGCCATTTACCCGCACCACTCGTTACCTGCACGGGCGCATTTCGGCTTGCGGTTGAGCCTAGCCCCAGTTGACCTTCGCCACCAGCACCCCATACCCATAGATTGCCATCATCTCCGATAGCTGCAGAGTACAAGGCTCCTGCCGACACAGAGCTCCATGATGAGGCTCCTGTATTTACTTGGGCTGGAACAGTGCGCATGTTGGCAGCTTGGGTATTCATGGCTAGCCCCAAGCCCAATTGCCCGTTAGAATTCCCGCCCCATGTCCACAATTTTCCTTCGCTACAAAGGGCTATCGCATGATATCTGCCTGCACCTGCCATCAACCATGAACTTGGTCCAGACTTTACCTCTCGCGGCGTTAGCTGATTTGTGTTGCCGCTAGAGCCAATACCGAGTTGTCCATTATTGTTACGACCCCATGTCCACAGACTGCCATCTTCGCCTATTCCTATCGTGAAATACCATCCGGGCGATATTGATTTCCAAGTATTAGCTCCTCCAGTAACCCGTTGCGGCGTGGTGTATGAAGCGGTATCTCCAAGACCCAATTGACCGTATGTCCCGCGTCCCCATGCCCACAGACTGCCATCAGTTCCGATTGCAAGTGTGTAGCTAGAAATCGCATTAGGGTCGCCCGCAGCAACAACTGATCGCCAGCTTTCAGCACCACCCGTAACTTGCTGAGGAGAGGTTTGCATTTCGGTATCTCCTAGACCCAATTGACCAACATCATTGTATCCCCAGGTCCATAAGGTGCCGTCGCTATTTATGGCTGCTGTGTGCATAGATCCTGTGGATACTTGCATCACTTTCCCTCCGCCTCTTTCTATGCGCTCAATGCCCTGCTCAAGAGTTAGAGCTGTCTGACTGTTTAAAAGAGGCTCCTGCACAATCGGGGAGGCCTGTTGTGTTGACTTGGTCTGCAAGGTAGAGTCAAGAAGATTGGTTGCTGATACCGCCTCAATCTGCAAGGCAGAATCAAGAAGGTCGACAGTTTGCGCTTGCTCGATTTGCGCTACTGCTCCTAGTGCAATTGCTGATGAGAGGGGGCAAGCAGCAAAAAAGCTTAGCGTCATAGCGAATACGAAAAGTTTTATTGCTACAATAGAGTGAGAGATCCAATCAGGGCGGTGCGTTCTGGTCATCATATGCCTTTCTTGCTATTCCAGCAAAACGTTTGAATGAACAATATCCGCACATATTGTTATTTTAACCACATAAAACAATTCAAAGACTATAAGTGGTTTTAGCAAAATCTTACTATATGCTACATACTTAGTAGCATAATGTAAAGCTGTCCAGAATTGCTCTTTGAAACCCTAAAGTTGCTGCAGGGATTGTCCCTAGCTTGACTTGTGAGTGAGCATGCAAATTCTCCTCCATTATGCTCTTTTACAGACAGAGGCTTTGGTAGAATGTTTATTATAAAAGGTGTTTGTTGCTAGAAGGCAAATAACAACTCAATCTTGAACCGCAGTATAGAAGGTATTGCTCTGCAAAGAAAGGGTCCGATTTATGAATAACGCTATTTACAAGGTTCCTACTCCCATCAATGAGCCCGTTTTATCCTACGCCCCTGGCAGCAAAGAGCGTGCTGCTATCAAGGAGGAGCTTGACCGTCAGGCATCGGCTCCACCTGTGAAAATACCTGCAATTATTAACGGAAAAGAGATTTTTGACGGCCCTAAGGGACAAATCAGAATGCCACATGATCACGCTCATGTCTTAGCAGAATTCACCCTGGCAGGCACAGATGAGTTAAAGCAGGCAGTAGAGAGTGCCATGGCAGCCAAAGAGGCATGGGCTGCTATGCCTTGGGAACACAGGGCTTCAATCTTCCTTAAGGCAGCCGACCTAGTAGCAGGATCGTGGCGTGAGCGCCTTAACGCAGCAACGATGCTTGGTCAGAGCAAGACGGTCTACCAGGCCGAAATTGATGCTGCCTGTGAGTTTGCTGACTTCTTACGCTTCAATGTGCACTTTGCTCAGGAGATATATAAAAATCAGCCTGAAAGCGCGCCCACGATGTGGAACAGAATGGAGCATCGTCCTCTAAGTGGTTTTGTTCTGGCTATCAGCCCCTTCAATTTCACAGCTATCGGCGGCAATCTGCCAACAGCTCCAGCACTTATGGGTAACACGGTGGTATGGAAGCCTGCATCTACGGCGGTTCTTTCTAACTATATGATTTATCAAATCTTAAAAGAGGCAGGACTTCCCGACGGAGTAATCAATTTCGTACCTTCAAGAGGGGCGGATGTCGACACTGCCGTTATACAGGATCCACGCATGGCAGGTTTCCACTTTACAGGCTCTACAGAAGTTTTCTCACAGGTATGGCGTGTGATTGGTGACAACATTAAAATGTACGAGAATTATCCGCGCCTCGTGGGCGAAACTGGAGGCAAGGACTTTATCTTTGCTCATCCCACAGCCGAGGTCAGAAAACTGGCAGTAGCAATGGTGCGTGGCGCTTTTGAATATCAGGGTCAAAAATGTTCGGCTGCTAGTCGCTGCTATATCCCAGAAAGCCTTTGGCCTGCGGTCAAGGACGAACTTCTCAGTGAAATCGCGAAGTTGAAGACGGGTGACGTGCGTGACTTCACCAATTTTGTAGGTGCTGTCATTGATAGGAATGCCTTTGACTCTATCACCTCTTATATTGACTATGCCCATGAGTCTGCGGACGCAGAAGTGCTCTGTGGACACTATGACGACAGCAAGGGTTACTTTGTCTATCCGACAGTTATTCAGACTACTGATCCGAACTTCAAAACTATGGTAGAAGAAATATTTGGCCCAGTTCTCACCATCTATGTCTATCCCGACGAAAAGATTGATGACACCTTAATCAGTTGTCGTGACGCTTCAGTGTATGCGCTAACAGGGGCAATCTTTGCACAAGATAGAGACGCGATTATCCACATGGACACAGCTCTAGCTGACGCAGCTGGAAACTTCTATATTAACGACAAGCCGACAGGCGCAGTCGTAGGGCAACAGCCCTTTGGTGGAGGGCGTGCATCGGGTACCAACAATAAAGCAGGTAGCACGCTTAACCTCCTGTGTTGGACTAGTCCCAGAACCATAAAGGAAACCTTCCTTCCGTCAGAGGAAGTGGAATATCCCTTTATGGAAGAAGAGTAAGAAGTATTTCAGAGCCCCAGGCTTTAAATTCAAAGCTTGGGGCTCACTTGAAGTTTAGGATTCTTTGCTTGCAACAGACTTTAGGTACTTGTCGATAGCTATGTGATCTTGCTCGACCTCAGCGATGGCTGTGAGGACTGTTTTTACTCTTGGCGTAGTGGCTCGTTGGGCAGCTTCGTGGTAGAACTCCGCCGCTACTTTCTCATGTTGACGACTTAACTCAATATTTGCTTTCCACCCGTCTTGCAGGCTAAGCGCCTCTTTTGGTTCGTTGGGAACGGGTGTTTTGAGAAGTTTTCCAAAGATAGATAAGTGCTCACGTTCCACCTTTCCCAGGGCTCGATAAGCGCTAGGGATTAGACTATTACGGTCACCCATTTCGCCCAATGCCTTATAGAAGGTTAGATTAGAGATTTCCAATTCGCAGGCATATTCTAGGTCTGCCCGTTCAGCATCTGTTATCTGGACACCATTGATGTTGGTCGGATAATCAGAAGAAGGCATAATATGTTTTGTGTGTGCCCCACAGAAGGGGCAGTTGCTGGGGCGGCTATGGCCTAAGTAAGTGTCGCCGCAAATCTGACATCGCCATACCTTTGCTTGTGCCATAATGAAACCCCTTTCTTTGGGCTGAAATTTAAGCAGATGCGCTCTCTTCAGCGAAGCAATTTCTGTAGGACAATTCTAGCACTTTGTGGAGTGAAATCCATAATTTATTTATATTTTATACATTAATCACTTTAGCCTGGTGTATGGCATTGGGCACCAATTCCTCAGCCTCAGTAGGGTTTTGGAGCAGCTCTATGATCTCCTGGATGCCTTAAGCAATCATGGACATTTTGTAAAAATTTGTAACAAGCTGCTTAAAGCTAAAAAATGGCAGTATTTGTCTTGGCAATTCGATAGGAGCAGTGGTACTATTGCGCGTGAGTAAATGCTGCAAAAAATTTGATTAGAGATAAGGGTACTGCTGCATGAGTGAGACAAAAGTAAACAGTCAAGAATTTGAAACAGTAGACAGCCTAAACACGAAAATGAACACAGTTCGCAAGGCGCAAGAAATATATGCAAATTTCTCTCAAGAAGAGGTAGATAAAATCTTCAAAGCTGTGGCACTCGCAGCATGCAAGCAGAGAATTCCTCTTGCAAGAATGGCAGCAGAGGAAACAGGAATGGGTGTTATCGAGGACAAGGTGATTAAGAATCACTATGCCTCAGAATACATCTATCATCAATACAAAGACACAAAGACCTGCGGACTTATCGAAGAAGATAGAAGTGCTGGAATCAGAAAAATTGCAGAACCTATGGGTCTTATAGCAGCAATTATTCCAGCAACAAATCCTACATCAACAGCGATATTCAAGACCCTACTGGCATTAAAGACCAGAAACGGCATTATCCTTATGCCTCCTAAGAGGGCGAAACAATGCGTAGCAGAAACAGGTCGCATTCTCCAAGAGGCTGCTGTTAAAGCAGGTGCCCCAGAAGGAATCATTGCATGGATAGAGGCT
>WQVS01000012.1 GCA_009785705.1 Coriobacteriia bacterium | reverse complement strand
AGCTTCTTACCCATCTTTTCTTCCAGTTGAGCAGTGTAGCGGTCAATTTCTTCCTGCAATCCAGCAGGATAAGCAGCAGGAGTTGCGTCGTAGTATTCGACACAGGCCTGACAGGTAATGGTATATCCAGGGGGCACGGGTAATCCCATGTTGGCCATCTCGGCCAGATTTGCACCTTTGCCACCTAGGACAAACTTCATGTCTTTGTTGCCTTCGGTATTATTACTACCGTCAGCATTCTTACCAAAGCCGTAAACGCGCTTAACTTCAGTCACGTCAACTCCCTCTCTGTCGTTAGTGCTACTGCTGTAATCTACAGTCAATCTAAAAATGGGCTGAAAAGCCCGCCCTTAATGATATCGAATTGCAGCGGAGTGCGTCCAGCAATTGAAGTAGTTTAGCGGCAACGGTTTAGCGTCACTAATCCAATGTGACAGTTCGCAAGATTCACAGATGAATGCTATTATCGGTACCTGAAAATGGAGTACTTTGGTCCAACTGAAAGGAATCACATGTTAAAGAAGGTAATTATTTTGACTCTAAGCATGATGCTTGCTCTTGCGTTTGCAGTAGGATGCAGCAACCCCGCTGAAGAGGAAAATGGCTACGACAATGGTGAAACAACAACTCAAGATGTAGCTGTCGACAATCCTGTTCAAACATTCATTGATGAAAATCGTGGTGACCTTGAAGCAGCATCCGCACCACTTCTTGCAACCATGGGTGACGGCGCAACAGTGGATTTTGAAGCAGGAATTGACGAATTTATCTATGTTTATACTTACGGAGACTTCCCTAGCGAGGGTCTGATTGAGATTCTTGAGGTAGTGCTTGATACTTCGGCTGGAGTATACGAATTGCTCGCTACCGAAATGGGTAACGAGATGGGAATAGATGACCTTGTAGTAACTGTTCGCTACTATGATGCAGATGGCGACTTCCTTATTGCAGAAAGCTTCTCTGGTCGATAAGATTCACCTTACATTTACTCTTTAAAAATGCTGTGGGCGATTTTGCCCACAGCATTTTTCATTTCTGCTTATCTTGCAGCTGATTGACATCCAAATCCATACAGATTGTCTTGTGCAGATTGCTCAATCTATACTAAATTGATGGATACTTTTCCATCAGCATCTGTGCCAATTCTTCGCTATCTAACAGCTCCATAGGTACACGTAAGGTCACAGTGACAGTGCCTGGGGCGCGTCCTATGTCTATGCCTCCGCTTATGGTTACCCTGTTGCGCACCTCATCAAAACTAATGCCCAGAAGGTCTGCTGCGCGCTGCATGCCATTGTCTATGGCAATATTTAGGTTGGCTCCTGTACCTACAAAAGCAATAGGCATACTGTCTTCTATAAGAGCATCATCTGTTGCTCCTGAGTTTTGCAAGATAGAAACAGCTTGCTCAAATTCGTTCATCGTAAGCGGCTTTGCCAAGAAGGGTAAATCTTCGGGTACTTGCAATAGAATAGGCCCGTCAATCTTTAGTCCCTTGATAAGCTCTACGCGTAACACAGTCACCGCTGCTACATCAGTGGTATGTCCTGCGATTTCTCCGTCTGACTGCATGGCATGGGCATCTCCCAGGTAAACTCCTGCACCCTCTACCTTTACGGGGCAGATAAGAGTTGCGCCTGCACGCACCTTATTGATGTCCATGTGTCCATCAGTTCTATGTGCCAGCTCCTCTGCTGTCTTAGCATAATCGTGCGAAGCTCCCACTAGGAACTCGCCAAAATCACCTGCATTGTGCGAATCAGGGAAAGGCAATGAGGGAGTCGTACCCAACTGCCCCAGGAAGGGTCTCATGCGCGTCACTACGCCTTGCAGGTCACTGTTAGCCAAGACCACTGAGGGGTTTTGGACGGACTCTGCCGGGATATCCATTACTGTAGCTGCATCTTCTGCCAGGGCCTCTGCAATCACAGCACCTACGGTGATACCTATTGTTCTTTCCTTGTTAAAGGCCATGGTATAGCCGTGTGCCATATCGAAACTTGCTGCTGCTGCGCCACAGGCTTTGCATAATATGGCATCTTTGCCTGTACCTTTTACTTCGGTCTCTGGCGAGGCTTCCCCGCAGGATGGACAGAGCTTTGCCACGTAGGGATCCGCATTGAAACAGCCTTCTAGAGCCGCGTCAGTTCCTGAAGAGCTAGCGTCTGAGGTTACCGTGATTGACTCAATGCTAAGTGCTACGGCATCCCCTGGTTCTGCCCCTTCTACATACACGGGCATGGTAACTTCGTGACCGCCGCGCAATTCTGGGGTCAGCATAGGCCCCCAGCATCCTGGTGCTGTGTGGGCAATGATTCTACCCCCTGGTTTAACAGGTCCTAACATTGGTGCATCTGGGTCAAGGATTCCATTAGTGTACTTGTTGACAAAAATCGTATTGCTTGCTGCTGTCATTGCTTGTAACCCCCTTCTGCGAATTGCATTTGTTTACTAAGTACACTGTAGCAGAGACTTCCGGGGTTCATGGATGCTTTCCTGTAAAAAGATGCAAGATTACCCCCTATTGCGCTACACTGACTAGGGGAATATGCAATCATCCTGTTAAGGAAGAAAGGTTTTTCTATGTCAAAAAGAGTATTGTTACTTATTCTGAGTGTGCTACTTATGCTAGGTCTTACAGCACTTACCGTAGGCTGCACTGATGATGAGCCTGACGAGTCTGACTATAATCCTGTACAGACCTTCATTGATGAGAATCGCGAAATGCTTTATGAAGCCTCGCAGGAACACCTTGAGGATTTAGGTCCTGGGGCAACAGTAGACTTTGAAGCGGGCGACAATGAGTTTATCTATGTGTACACTTTTGGATCAGGTCCCAGTGCAGACGAGCTACTCGAATTCGCAACCCCGTTCCTTGAGTTCCCTTCTAATGTTGAAATGTACGAAAATTTAGCACGCGGCTTTGCGGACATGATGGAGCTAGAAAACCTAACTTTGACAGTTCGCTATTACGATGCGCAGGGGAACTACATTATTTCAAGAAGTTACGAGAGCCGATAAACTGAGAGGTGCTTTGCTGCCTTCATAGCAATGACCCGTCGCTGAGTTCTGTAAACTAAAAAGCTGTGGACAAACTCCACAGCTTTTTTAATGCCTTATGTAGTGTACTTGTAGGCTATTGAACTAAATCTTTTAACTGGGCAAAAGGATGGCTGTCATCGGGCTCATTGCCGCAATCACAATCATCTTCATTGAGGTCTTTCCCGCACTTAACACAGAGTCCCTGACAATCAACGTCATGGATAGGTGCAAAGGGGGCCTCCACAAGCAAAGCTTCGCGCAACAAGGGCTCAATATCGACCTTCTCGCTCTCATCAATAAGGGGATAAGGTTCGCCATGCTCGTCTTCGCTGGGCTTGAAAAAATAAGTTTCTTCCAGACTAGCATCAAGACCAAAATCGAAATCCCGCAGACAGCGTACACAGGCAGTGCTTAAGTCAGCGTGAGCCTTTCCTGATGCCTGGATGCACTCCCCTGCATTGATGAAGCTTATTTCATATTCAATCGGAGCTGTGCAGCAAAAGTGTATGGCTCCTAGCTCTAGATTAACCAGGTCGCTATCTTTTGTGTCAACACTTGCAGTATTTCCTTTTATCGTTGAAGACGCTCCGACACCTTCATCGATGACGGAGCGCAAATCAATCAGAATGCTCATATTCTGTATACCTTACTGTTTTAGAAATGTACTATCTTTGTATATTCTTTCCTTGCAGGCGATCGCGACCACGCTGAACTGAAGTAAGCAGCTTACTCATGTTTACCTCAAGATTAGCAAGCATCTCATCAGCATAGTCTTCTGCACCTAGGCGAATCTCACGCTCATTCGCACGAGCCTCTTCCATGATTTCGTGAGCCCTTGCCTCTGCTTCACGCACGATTTGAGTATCGGCAACTAGCTCACGAGCACGTTCTTGAGCTTCCTCAAGAATGCGATTGGCTTCACGTTCTGCCTCTTCAGTCATTTCCTGGCGCTGTTTCACAATCCAGCGAGCCTGCTTCAGGTCTTCTGGGTACTGGCTGCGAATTTCATCTATGATGTCATAAACAGCATCAGGATCAACCATCTTGCTGTTTGACAATGGTACGGCCTTCGACGAGTCAATTAGCTCTTCAATGCGATTGACTAATTGTTCGATGTCCATCTCTATCCTTATCTCCGTCGCCTACATATATAACTACGCACTTATCTCTGGTAGCGCAGTCACAACAAAGCATGAAACACAGTTTCACACACAGCACAATGATAGCCCTAAGGCGAACACATCGGGGAACGCAAGAAGCATGTTTGCCATTTTGTTACCCTCAAGTTCTTCTTGGGAGCATCTTAAGGGGTTAAGAATGGTGCCATTTTGCGTGAGCAATGGGGCATACTGAGCTACGCACAGCACTTACTTCTTGCAAATTTAGTGTCGGACTTAGCTCTCCAGTGTACTCTCAAAGCGAATTTTGTTTGCCTTATCTGACAGTCTTCTCATACGATGATTTACTGCTGATTTTGATAAGGGAGGGTCTGATGCCTCCCCCAATTCTCTTAAGGATAGGTCGGGATTTTGCAAGCGCAGACGGGCAAAAGCTGCTAGTGCTGGCGCTAATGAGTCTAGACCTACCTTGCTTTCTATTAGTTTGATATCTTGCAATTGGGACAAGGCTGCTTCACTTGCCTTTGCCTGATTTGCTATCTCTGCATTTACCCGACGATTAACATCATTACGATATGACTTGATGATGCGAACATTTTCTGTCTCTAAAAGCGCATTATGTGCACCTACTAGTGCCAAAAAATTGATGATAGGTTCAGCACCCTTCAGGTAAACTGTCCAGGCTCCTCGCCTTGATATAACGCGCGCATCAATAGTAAAGCGTCCCATGAGAACGGATAACTCTTCTGCTAGACTCTGCGTGTGAGTGCGAATTTCAAAATGGAAGTCACCCTGAGGGCTTGCTATGAAGCCTGCGCCTAGGAATGCTCCTCTAAGATATGCCATAGCACAACATTCGCGCCTGATGAGTGTTGGTTCTATACCTCCGCCCAAATAAACGCTACCCGCTAGCCCCAGTTCTTCCAATACTCCTATGAGATTTGGCTGATTAGGAATGGTGATAAGGTAATTATTGGCCTTATGCAGTACGCTTCTGCGCCCTGTAAGCTCTGTTTTAAGCTGATACAAGCGTCTAATCAGCTTGATGATGCGTCGAGCCACTTGAGCATTCTCTGTTGCTACCTCTAGGCGATACTGATTATTACCGGTGCGTGTTATTGTTCCGTCCAGACGAAGCAATGCAGAGAGCTCTGCTTTATTGCAGCATTCTCGTGCCTGCTCAAGACGGGATAGTTCATCACGAACCTCAGCAGTAAAGGACATGTTAGTTGTCTGTCTCTTCGACAGGCTGATTGCCTAATGCATATCTAGCCTCATCCTGATTGCCATTCTGACTATTGGCTAATGCACCTGCAGCATCATCTGAGGCAGGTTGACATGAGGGCTGAATTAGAGCTGGCAGTGCCGAAGCTAGCTTGTGTTCATCATGACGCTGGCGAGCATCTGCAGAAACAAGTGCTGTTGTCACAACCTGAATGCCCTTTGCTTCTAAACGTTGAACGCTTTCTTCGTCGTGCATGCTATAGGGCAGCAAGATTGCATCGATTCTGTCCTTCAGGCCATAGCGCTCCAAGGTCACGATGTAGTCCCATGCCGTGTAATTGGCAGTCTCTCCCTTCATATTAGCGATGTTGCAGCAATAAATCACACGAGCCTTACTCTGATTAATCGCAGCACTAATGTCGGGAATTTGCAGATTTGGAATGATGCTAGTAAATAGCGACCCTGGCGCAATAATGATGGAGTCTGCCTGAAGGAGTGCGTCCACTGCTTCCCTATTGGCAGTAACGTTCTTTGGATTAATCTCTACTTCCGCAATCGCTCTTGGACTGCAAGTCAAAGATGCTTGTCCGTATATCTCTTCCCCGCTTCGGTCAAAGCCGTGCAGGGTTAAGTCTTCAAGTGTCGAAGGCAGGACACGTCCTTGCACCTGTAACATATCTTCAAATAGTTTTACTGCTTGCTCAAAAGAACCCAAATCATCAGTGGCAGCTGCCAACATAAGATTACCTAAGGAATGTCCTGCGATGCCCTCACCTTCATCGAAGCGATGGTTCGTCAAGCGGGCAATTTCGGCTCGCTCTGGCGAAGCAAGTGCTGTTAAGCAATTGCGCACATCCCCAGGAGGCAGCATCGACAGTTCTCGGCGAAGCCTACCTGTCGAGCCTCCATCATCTGCCATAGTCACTACAGCAGTTGGAAGTATTCCTAAAGTTCGAGCTGCCAGCAAAACTAGGGGAAGTCCTGTACCGCCCCCTAGAGCAACTAACTTATGCTCATTCAGATTCTCGCTGCAATTATTCATAGCAAAACCCTCTGATTAGTAATCATATTGTTCGGCATCACGAAGAATGTCGCGGTGCATATTTGTGACTTGATATCCCGCATCCTTAAGAAGCTTTGTTGTTTCTCTTGATAGCACAACGCTGCGATGTCTTCCGCCAGTACACCCAATAGAGATATTAAGTGCCAATTTACCCTCTGAAATGTAGTGAGGAATGGTTGTAAGCAAAAGATTAATCCACTTATCTAAGAAATCCTGTGTCTCAGATCTACTTAAAACAAATTGGCTGATTTTCTCATCCATACCACTCAGAGGTCGCAAATCAGGGTCCCAATAAGGATTAGGCAAAAAGCGCACATCGTAGACAATGTCAGCATCTGCAGGAACTCCATACTTGAAACCAAATGAGTTCACCATGATGGATAACTCCTGCGCTACCTCATTGGTTATAAAGTCGCTCTGGATACGGCCACGCAATTCGCTTGCACGAAGCAGACTAGTATCAATGACTTTGTTGGCGCGTCGCGCACGTAGTGGCTCCAGTATTTCACGCTCTAGTTCGATTGCACGCTTCAGGCTGGTTTGACCATCCTCAAGAGGATGTCTACGACGAGACTCTTTGTAACGATTGATAAGAACCTTGTCGCTGGCTTCTAGAAACAATAAAGCATGCGGAGTAGTAAAGTCATCACTTTCAAGCGTATCTAGCAACGAATCAAAGAGCTTGCCACCACGAATATCACAAGCCACAGCTATACGAGAGAAGTGGGGATTATCAATTTCTGCAAGTTGCGCAATCTGTGGAATCATTTGCGGAGGGAGATTGTCCACACAGAAATAGCCGAAATCTTCCAACGAAGCTAAAGCGCGCGAGCGCCCAGCCCCCGACATGCCTGTTACGATTACAAGACTTGCGTCATAAGGATGCTGGCAAGAATCTTCAGCACATCCATATTGACAGCTGCCTTTTTGATTGACATCGTTTTGAGGCATACCCTTATTACCTTGATTGTCGTCTATGCTCATGCAATTTCCCTATTCATTTCTGCAAGATTTAAGCTATTATTCAAGCTTAATACAGGCGTGTCCATTACTTTTGAGTTTAACACACTAGGGAACAACAACCTCGAAGGGCCAGCTCTGAATTCCTCCAAATTCATAAACCTGCGTATAGCCCTGATCAACTAGGATGTGTGAAGCATCAACACTTCTGCGTCCGCTACGACAGTAGATGAGGATAAGTGCATCTTTGTTAGGCAGCTCATCTGCTGCCCTGGCAGACAATTCGTAGTCAGGTATGAGCACTGCATCAGGTATGTGCCCTTCCGCAAACTCTTCCTCCGTGCGTACGTCAAGAATTATTGCGTCTGGGTGCTCAATTATCATCTGCATTGCTGCACGTGCATCAATCTGCTGAAAGGCAGGTGTCTCAACATAAGGCGGTGCTTCTGCATCAAGGGTCTCGGTCTCTGCAGATTCGGTTGTTGCAGGATTATTCTGGTCAAACTCTTCTTCTGTACAGGCTACAAAAATCAAAGTGAGTAGCAAGCACAGGGCAACTGCAAGAATGTTCTTGAGTATTCGCTTCATAACTAGTCCTCTATTCCCTACTATATAGTTCAATGTGCACTATCTTCATTGTTCACTTTTCTTACTAATCTATAGATACTTTGCTGTGACAGATTCTTTGCAATCCTTAAGTCCTGCAAGTGGACCCTCGTAAAGTATCCTTCCTCCGCCTGAACCGCCATCTGGCCCCATGTCCACAATCCAGTCAGCACTTTGAATGATATCAAAGTTGTGCTCAATCACTATCACGGTATTGCCCTGGTCTACTAGCTGATTCAGATTATCGATGATGACTTGCGTATCACTCATATGTAAGCCAGTAGTTGGTTCATCCAGTACGTAAATACCACCCTTTTTGCGAAGTTCTTTTGCCAGCTTCAAGCGCTGACACTCCCCGCCCGATAAGGTCGAGAGTGGTTGTCCTAAGGTCATATAAGCCAAACCTACATCATGTATACCCTTGAGCTTACTCTTAATGGACTTATCATCGAAAAAGTCTAAGGCATCAGCGATGGTCATGTCCATTACATCAACAATATTAATCTCTTTGTATAGGTAGTCCAGCACTTCTTTCTTGTAGCGCTTACCCTTGCATTCAGGACAAACCTGGCTGAGGGTATCCATGAACGACAAGTTAATTTCAATGCTGCCTGTCCCCTTACACATAGGGCAAGCTCCTTCAGAGTTGTAGCTAAAAAGCCCTGCATTGACGCCGTTTTCGTCTGCAAAGAGCTTTCTGATACGATCCATGATGCCCGTAAAGGTGGCAGAATTGCTGCGCGCATTGGCAGCTATAGGACGCTGATCTATACAAACAAGTTCATCATGTTGCTTTGCAAAAACTTCGTTTACCAAACTACTCTTTCCTGACCCCGCAACACCAGTGACAACGGTCAGGAGCTCTGCAGGTACACGCAAAGCCACATCTTTTAGATTATGCAGGCTGCTCGCAGTACTTTCTATGAAATCTTTCGCTGGACGAGGATTTGCCTTGATGTCGCCATCTTGATTTAAGAATTGAGCTGTCAGAGTTTCTGCTTTTTGCAGTTGCTCGAAACTGCCCTCAAATACAACCTGTCCACCATGACTACCTGCATGAGGTCCCATATCAACAATGTAGTCTGCAATCTTCATAACATCAGGGTCATGCTCGACTACAAGTACTGTGTTACCCTTATCACGCAATTTTATAAGTAATTCATTCAAGCGATGTACATCGCGTGCATGCAGGCCAATGCTGGGCTCATCAAAGATGTAACAAAGACCTGTCAGACTGCTCGACAGATGCTTTACCATCTTGACGCGCTGTGATTCTCCACCAGAAAGCGTTGCCGTTTCACGATCTAAGGTAACGTAGTCCAGTCCGATATCAATAAGGTTCTGGACTCGCTGAGCAATACTCTGGGTAATGGGGTTCTGCGCGGGGTTTTCATCAAGGTTATCCAGTGCTAACAACAGGTCTGTTAGTTGCATATTGGTCAAGTCATAGATGTTGTAGTCGTTAATTTTTGCCTCGAGTGTACGCTGGCTAAAGCGCTTACCCTGACAAAGTGGGCAAGTTTCTGATTTTGTAAATTGTTCCATCTTTTTGACGGTTGATTCTGACTTTTCATATTCAGATTTAATGTTTTTACGAATAAAAGTAGGAACAAGACCTTCATAGCTTGTATTCATCTCGCCATCAGCTAGCTTTACTTTAACTTTTTCAGCATCTGCATATACGAGGCGATGGAATTCTTCTTCACTATAATCTTTGACTTTCTTTGCTGCATCAAAGCCACCATTATTGACAACAAACTTCCAAAACCAGCCACCTGGCTTATATCCTGGCAACAAGATTGCACCTTCATCAAGGGACTTTTCTAAGTCGAGAGCTGCCTCCAAATCAAGAGTCAGCACCTTTCCTATGCCCTCACATTGTGGACACATGCCCAGAGGGTCATTAAACGAAAAGGCATTTGCATAACCAATCTTTGGTGTACTGTAGCGCGAAAAGAGCACGCGGAACAAGGGGTTGATGTCGGTAATGGTGCCTAGAGTTGAGCGCGCATTGCCCCCAAGACGCTTCTGGTCAATGGTAATGGCGGTAGCCAAACCTTCGATACTATCTGCTGCTGGTTGACTGTAGCGTGGCATATATAGCCTAGTAAAACTACTGAAAGTTTCATTGAGCTGGCGGCCTGCCTCCTGCGCGATTGTGTCAAACACAATAGATGATTTGCCGCTACCTGAAACTCCTGTAAAAATAGTGATTTTATGCTTAGGGATATTCAGGTTGATATTGCGTAGATTATTTTCACGAGCACCTACAATACGGATAAATTCCTGTGGCATAATGTTTCCCTTCTAAATGGCAGCCAATCCTACAAGAAGCAGGAGTGAAACACTTAATTATAGCAAGTTAAGAAATGATAAAACTGTACTTGAACTGCCTTGCTTTGTTGAAATCACCACTTTACCCCTATTGCTTTGCTTCACTCTATTACTCTGGCCTTGTCGCATGATGAGCTGCTGTAAAAGCTATAATGAAGGTATGAAATCTTATCTTGTGGGTGGATATGTGCGCGACAAGGTCCTAGGAGACCTAGGTCGTAAACTGCCGCCGTCAAACGGGTTCGAAAGCTTAATTAGCGCACAAGCTTCATACGATAAGGACTATGTGGTTGTAGGCGGAACAGCCAAGCAAATGCTGGCACACGGTTTTAAGCAGGTTGGGGCAGCCTTCCCCGTATTTCTTCACCCTGAAACACAAGAAGAATATGCCCTAGCTCGTCGCGAAATGAAGTCGGGTAATAAACATACTGACTTTGTCTTCGACCTTTCTTCTGATGTCACCCTAGAAGAAGACGCTCAAAGACGTGATTTCAGCATCAATGCCTTGTATTTTGATGAAGCAAGTGGCGAGCTGCTTGACCCCACTGGCAAAGGCCTACAGGACTGCAAAGAGGGCATATTGCGCCACGTGGGTATCGGATTCTCTGAAGATCCTTTACGCATTATGAGATGTGCACGTCTTGCTGCGCAGCTAAACTTTGAAGTTGCTCACGAGACGGTACTGTTGATTGAAGGTATGGTTACAAGCGGGATGCTAGACCACCTGAGCCGCGAAAGAATCGACAATGAATTTATTCGCGCACTGTCTGCTGGATATGACTCTGCTACATTTTTGAATTATCTGCATGAATGGGGTGCACTGGCGGTACTCTATCCGGAACTAGAACTACTGGCTAACTGCACAGAAAATCCACAGTATCACAGCGCTAAAACAACTTTCGGACATGTGCTTGCTGCTCTCGATTCAGCACGTGGCAAAGACTCTGCCATAAAAATAGCAATCACCTATCATGACATTTATAAGCCAGTATCTTACGCGCGAAAGCACGAGTTGAATCGCCATGTCTCACATGATGATGAGCAAGCCCTTGACTACTTGCGCAGATTCCTTAGTCAGCGAAAGTTCAATTCGCGCACAAAAAAGCTGTGTAAGCTGGCTGTTAAATATCACATGCGCATGCGCTACCTATTTGAAGGTATGAGTGTTAAAAAGTGGGTCGATATGATTGCCTCTATTACCAGTGGCTTTAGAGCAGATTACAAACAGCAACTAATTGACTTATTGGAAGTCTGTAGAGCAGATGATTCGTCAGACAGAACAGCGAATTGCTTTAGAGTGCCAGAGGACAAGCATCGCTGGAGAATTATGAGAGAATGCGCCCTGCAGACCTTTGATATTTGTAATGGGATACAGGCCAGAGACATCCCCGATTATCAAAATTTGAAAGTTGATTATCTTAAGGCCGAATTGCGCAGGCGCAGAATTGCAGCAGTTAAGCAGCAAGTTGAATTCTTTCAACAGAACCCTTAGATATCAAAAAGAAACACCCTGGCGAAAACCAGGGTGTTTTGCTTGTTACTTATAGAGGAAATCCTAAGGATTGCCTCTGCTTTGCCATCTTGCCAGTTCATCTCTGTCGAAGTTCACATGGCAAGCTTCGCAGTATCTTACATCGTGACACTGCATGCAGCTGTCTCCGCCAACTGCATCAGCAGCCTCAGCATGCTGAATCCATTCCCAGTTTACATTGGGGTCAAAAGTCCATCCTGGAATGTATTCTTCTCTGTGGTGACAAGCACTACAGGTATCCGCACCTGTTGTTCCCGCCAGTGAGCCCGCAGCAACAGGTGTGTTATTTATGGGTGATGTCACATGACAAATCCCGCATGAATCTGGGTTACTGGTTGCATCATCAATGTGTGGCTGCATAGTATAACCAGCAGGATGAGGCATCGCGATTCCGCCATGGCAGTCATCGCAGAACCTTGTTGTATGACAGGTATAGCAGTAGTTAATAGCGCGAACACTAGGCACACCTTGAAGCGCACGTACTCCAAGAGTATCTATGTCATAACCCTTATCAACTAGATCATTGTAAGTCTTAAGTGGACCATCAACAAACTCTTGTACACTTTGCGAAATCTCCATATACCAAGGGCCGTGAATATCCTCTACAAAGCGAGATTGCAGGTGATTATCAGGAAGTAGGTTGAAGTTTTGCGTATGACAAATCGCACATTCACCTGTTGCACCCGGATAGTCTCCGATTGGGTAAGGAGTGCTTACGATTTGGCCATCATCTTCACCAAAGCGATGACAACGATAGCAGGCGGTCATTAGCATGAAGTCATCATGCATGACATTATGATATCTACCAGGAGCATACTCTGTGGGTTCATGCACATTCACCCAGTCGCCACCCTGGTAGTGACCTACACGGTTGTGACAGGCAGTACAGGTAATGCCCAAATCGGTGTGTACCCAGTGATCCATGATGATTCCAGGGCTTGTGCTGGGTTCGCCGCGTGCATCAAGTCCACCGCGATTTTCTAGCCTGTGACACTGAGTACAGTATTTACTGGGCTGCTTCACGGGGTTCATAGCAAGATCACTCAAGGGATTAAGGGGCATCTCTGCCGTTCTTGCAATTGATGGCGGCATCTTTAGGAGAGCTTCAACCTTAAAGAGGAGGAAAGAAACAGGGTCTCCACCTGGTTGCTTGTGACAAGCAATACAGGCAACGCCTGTGTGAGTTGAATTATCGTAAGAGGTCACTGTATCCCATTGTGGATAGTGACATACTGCTGCGCAGAACCAATAGGTAGTAGTAACACTAACACCTAAGGCAACTACGAGCATAAGCGCAGTCAAAACCGTCCCGAGCCAGATAATTGCCCTCGGTCTAGTTTTCCTGCTTTTGAACGAATCCACTACTGCACGTATCAGCTTCATATAAATCTTCCCCATATCGTACGTATAAAGCACAACAAAATAGTTACAACCATTCTACTAGAGTCATGAACATGCAACAACAGCGAATAGTGTAACAAATGTTTCTAATTATTTGTCACGCAAGCATAGTGCCTGCATAGACCGCATGAAATCTCTGTGCCATGGACTTACTGACTCGCCTATATGGCTGCTAATCTCTGGCCTTACCTACAGAGAGCGCATAGACGGTATATTCCTCTAGGCCATCAACACCCAAGGCTTCATCGCAAACTTTTTGATTAAAGGCTGCCAAACAGCAACTACCCAGCCCCATTGAAGTTGCACTTAACATTAGATTTTGTCCTAGATGTCCTAGGTCAATTAGCATAACTCTATGTGAGGCGCTCGAGTAGCGCCATTCTGCACGGTAGGCACTGCAAGTTGCAATGATAACTGCTGCTGCACGCGCAGTCCACTTTTGACCCGCCATCATATGAGTAATTTTCTCTGTATAGCTGTCGGCATCTTCTGCAAGGCTGGCAACATGAGCAATCGCAACACGTTTTTTGCCTACATTCTCAAGAGGTAAATAAAGATAGAGTCCTGGCTCAAGACCTTCGACATTACGCACAGAAATGTATAAGTTAAAGGGGTGACGTGCCCCACCACTGGGACTAGGACGCAAGGATGCTGCATCATTTGGACCTCGAAAATCCTGAATGCCAATAGCGCTCCATAGCATGAAGGCAAGTTGTGCTTGAGCCATAGTCTCATCAGCAAAGTAGGCACGTCTACTGCGACGCGTATCCAATAATTGCGTATAGCTATCGTGCAGTACCACATCATCAAAGTCTGGCAAGGTAATAACTTCAGCACTGCTCTGAATATCTGTCAGCGATTTCGCATGTGGTGGATGAGTTAATCCTTTTTTCTGGTCGCTCTCATCCATAGCACCCTCAAAGGGTGGGCAATGCATAAATTTACGATTATTCTGTATTTGATTTTGCACTTCGGCTCTACTCATTAAAGTCTTCCTGCTCTATTAGTATGTAAAAATTGCTGGCAGCTTACAGTACTTACTAAATTGCTGCGTCTATACATACTAATAGATATTGCTCTCCCCTGCTTCAAAACACCAGAAGATACGTGCTACATCATCAAGGATTTCATTGAATTCTGTTAAAACAATAAGCGCATCTGCAACCTCACCATCATAACCATGAAACATGAGTGTTACTTGATAGGCAGAGCCTGGAGCAATCACTCCTTGCTTCTCCATAGCAGTCAAATCATTTGATTCTTCCCAAGAGCCATCAGCATTTTCATACTGCGAATTCCAAGTATCCCAAGTATATTCAAGCGCTGTGCCTTCTGGACAAAAGGCAGACCAAGCAGTCTCCATAGGCAAAACTATTGCCTCATGAGAGTTATTAATGATTGACACATCAACACTAGCTGCCGCATTGGGGTCACGGACAACTGCTCTACTGGGGCTCACTTCAAAATACACATCGCCCACCACAACAGATTCGCCTAGGGTTGCTGTTATGGTATCTTTTGGCAAACTGGGCTCTATAAGTTCACCCAGCCTTATTTTGCTCTGAGGCTTATATCCCGATGACGCCAAAATATGAGCCACGTTAACTTGTGACATAGCTTGATCTGCTTCATCTTTTATAAGCGCGAAATTGTTGACAGCAAAGATTCCTACCAACCAGACAGATACAGCGAAGCAAGCCAAAAACAACATCGCTACACCAAGAATAATGGGAAAGATTGACCTTTTCCGCTTTTCCATTATGCGCACCTCCCAATCAGAACCGCACGTTTCTAAACTAAAGGCTGCTTCTTATTTATACCATATATTCTTCATGTTTTAAACACATTCTAGCAAGCGGTACATTATTTAAGGGCGAAAGAGGCAAAGAGGTATAATGACTAGGTTCTAAGTACGCAATTTTGAAACCGAAACATAACGAGACATAAGGAGTGATTGCCTTGAAGCTAGGAGAACTATTTGAGCTAGCAATAAAGCGTGGTATCGAAAATGATCCACGCGGTAAAGAGGCTGTAGACAGAGTGCTACGCCTAGCAAAAGAAGAATTTGAAGCGCTTGATGATGACAAAAAGAAGGAGTTTGACCAGGATAAATTGACTAATCCTTATGCAGACTCAAAAATACTAACTGGTGACCTTGACCAAGAAATCAAAGGTCTCCTGATTGGTGTTGACATGGAAGTTGGCGAAATCCTGTTAGCTGACCGCCTGCGTGAAAAGGGTGAAAGCATTGACTTGATTTGGTCACACCATCCTGAAGGTAAGGCATTGGGTGGCCTGGCAGAGCTCATGAAAATGCAGGAAGACCTGCTGAGTGACCTAGGTGTACCGATTTCAGCTGCAGAAGGCATGATGGCAAAGCGCATTAGCGAAGTTGACCGCAGCATTTGGCCTCTCAATCATAATCGCCCTGTTGATGCAGCTAAATTATTAGATTTTGCAATGCTTAGCGTTCACACACCTACCGATAATATGGTCGCAACATTCCTACAAAAGCACTTGGATGAAAAGGCACCAGAAACTCTAGGTGATGTTGTTGCTGCTATTAAGGAAATTCCTGAGTATGCCCAACAGGTACCTATCAATGCGGGACCTAAGGTTCTTCTAGGTAGCGACAAGATGCGCGCTGGTAAGGTTGTTGTAGACATGACTGGTGGCACGAGTGGCTCTGAAGATGTTTACGAGCGTCTAAGCCGCCTAGGAGTAAGCACCATGGTTATGATGCATATTCCAGAATCACACCGCAAGCTGGCCGAGAAGCATAATATCAACGTCATCATTGCAGGCCATATTGCCAGTGATGCTGTTGGTATGAACTTGCTTATGGATGAAGTTGAGGCAAAGGGCATTAAAGTGTATTGCTGCAGTGGCTTCTACCGAGTAAATCGCAACAAATAAAACAGGTAACATAAGACCAAAAAAAGGAGCCTGGTTTGAACTAGGCTCCTTTCAATTTCTATCTATTAATGTTCGGCCTACAAGCTAAGTATTTAAAGGCTTGCGAAACTTTAATTACCCCTTTGTTCCAGCAGCTTCTGCCAGAGCTTCACCATCATTATCACTGTCGCCACCCTTTGCCTTCTTGTGATTGTAGTAGAGGAATCCTACAGTCATTGTTATTGCAAAGAAGCCTAGATAGAACAGTGCCGCACCTGCCTGATTGTAGAACACGGCGTAGATAAGGAAGAGCGCACCTATTGTTGCTGCAGCCGGCGCTACAAAGCGATTAAACCAGTGCATATCCTTTTGCTTAATCATGGTCATGATAAACACTGGAATCAAGAAACTGTTGAGTGTAATTGGTACAAGTCCTGCAATATCAAAGGTTGCTACCCTCTCCCCGCTTATGGTGAGGAAGAAGTCTCCGTACCAACCTGCACTATTTGCGCCAAAGATAACCATCCAGGCAGCAACTGCGAGCAGGAAGAGTGATGCCGAATTATTAGGCATGTTTGTCACACGGTCAACCTGCGAGAACAAATCAGGATTAAAGCCCTTCTTTTTCGTTGCAAGCGCATAGAAGGTTTTCTGGCCACCAATCATAAGACCGTTGAGTGTTCCCAGACAAGAAATGATTACAAAGACAAAGAGTGCAGTGCCTGCAAATTCTGTAAATCTGCTTTCGAAGGCAACCAATACACCGCCAGCGCCTGCGATTTGGTCAAGGGGTGCCGAACTAAAGATACCCACAAAGTAAGATACGTAGATGGTGATAATCACCAACATACCACCAACTAGTGCAATGGGTAGATTGCGCTTTGGATTCTTCACTTCACTTGCAATATTGAGCACTGCTTCCCAGCCAATGTAGGCAAATATCGTTGCTACCAGAGCCACAAAGAAGGGATTTGCTGCTAGATATCCCGCTGCTGCAGGAACATAGTCAGAAACACTGCGCATGTTATCTAAAGTCGTACCGTTAGCAAGTCCTACTATGGTACCCACTACACCCATAAGGATGAGCGGAATTACCTTTAGGACTGCGCATGAAATATGGAAGCGTGTAGCAAGCTTCGGACTCAATACTGTCATTGCATACACTGCAACTAGATAGAACAGAGCAATCATGTAGGTGTAACCACTAAAGGAAGGGTCAGCGTCCCAACCGAAAAGAACTACGGTAAAGCGTGCCGACACCCAGGCTAGTACACCTGTCAGCGATGGGAAGAAGATAGTCGCAAGAAACCATCCGAAGGCATAGCCATACTTCCTACCTACCAAGTATTCAGAGAGACCCACCAGTCCTGCCTGTTCAGGGTTACGTACAGCAAGGGTTGCAAATACATAGGCAATGTTGAGGGTAATAAGACCACCAATAACCCATGCCATGACCCCTGTCCACATGTCGTTACCAACGGTCGCTAATATGGTTTCGTTACGGAAGAATATCCCACTACCAATTACGGTACCTGTAACCATAGCAAAGGTCATCAAGAGTCCGTATTTTCGCTTTAACTGATTTCCTGTCTCCATTTTTCTCCTACCTTAGAACAAATTCATACATAATCTTGCTGCCGATAGAGTCTAGCACAGAAAACTTGCAGCATCACGAATACCTAAGAAAAAACTTTAGCCGAGTAAAGTGAGTGGTAGCAAATTGGCGCAAGCGCCACTTCGCTCACTTCCGCTTGTGTTGACTTCATCTTCACTGCGCTCCGTTCGGAACTTGGCGCAAGCGCCACTTCGCTCACTTCCGCTTGTGTTGACTTCATCTTCACTGCGCTCCGTTCGGAACTTGGCGCAAGCGCCACTTCGCTCACTTCCGCTTGTGTTGTTTTCGGCGGCGAGATTTGGCGTGGGTTGAGCCTTTTCTTGCTCCTGTACGCAGCTTTGTGATTATTTCGCCCTCTTCACTACCCTCTAGCTCTGTTCGCAGCTTCACTATTTGATCGCGCAAACGAGCTGCCTCTTCGAAGTCTAAGCCTGTAGCTGCGCTGTGCATCTCTTCTTCCATGGCTGCAAGGATGCGCATACCTTCATCCTTGGGAAGTTTTGCTAATTCTTTTACAGCATCTTTAATGTCTGCCCCATCAAGTTCTGGGTCTTGCTGGATGAAACTTGAGATGTCGGCCACTGCCCGGCGGACTGTGTGGGGCTCTATGCCATGCTCTTCGTTATAGGCCAGCTGTATTTCACGGCGGCGCTCTGTTTCTTCTATGGCTTTGCTCATGGAATCAGTGACGCGGTCTGCATACATCAGTACACGACCACTTACATTACGGGCAGCGCGTCCAATTGTCTGAATGAGGGACCTAAAATTGCGCAAGAAACCCTCTTTGTCAGCGTCAAGAATGGCAACTAGTGACACTTCAGGCAAATCAATACCTTCACGTAGCAGGTTAATACCTACCACAACATCGATAATCCCCTGTCGTAGCTCCCTCAAAATATCAACGCGCTCAAAGGTATAAATATCTGAGTGTAGATAGCGTACCTTGATACCCTGCTCAAACATGTAATCAGTCAAATCTTCTGCCATCTTTTTGGTAAGCGTTGTTACCAGCACACGGCCGCCTGCTTCAATCTCTGCCTTTACTTCGTCTAACAAGTCGTCAATCTGTCCTTGACTGGGGCGTACTTCTATTAGGGGATCAACCAAACCTGTTGGGCGAATGATTTGCTCCACTACTTGGTCTGAAATACTTAGTTCATAGTCGCCAGGAGTTGCAGATACGTAGACGACCTGATTAATTTTGCGCTCAAATTCATCGCTACGCAAGGGGCGATTGTCTAGTGCCGTAGGTAGGCGGAAACCGTGCTCAATCAGAGTCATTTTGCGACTGCGGTCGCCCTCATACATGCCACGAATCTGCGGTACTGTTACGTGACTTTCATCGATAATCATGAGGAAGTCATCAGGAAAATAGTCGATAAGAGTTTGCGGAGGTTCGCCCGAATTACGCCCGTCCAAGTGCAGTGAATAGTTCTCGATGCCAGAGCAAAAGCCCATAGTTTCTAGCATTTCCAAATCATAGGCAGTACGCATTTTTAGACGCTGTTCCTCTAGGATTTTATTCTCTGCACGAAACTCTGCCAGACGCTTGTCTAGCTGTTCGCGAATCTCTACCACGGCGCGCTCTAGTTTTTTGCGCTCTGTCACGTAGTGGCTTGCTGGCCATATGGGTAACTCATTGAATTCTCTTAGTACTTCGCCTGTTAAGCGGTCAACCTCTGTCAGGCGCTCGACTTCATCTCCGAAGAGTTCTACGCGATAGGGATTATCTGCATAGGGCGGGAATATGTCGATGACATCACCACGCACACGGAAGGTGCCGCGTTCTGGGGCGAAGTCATTGCGGTCATACTGAGTTTCGATTAGGTCTGCGATTATCTGGTCACGGTCGTAGTTAGTTCCAATCTCTAAAAACACTGCCATTCCCGCATAGTCTTGCGGTGAACCAATACCGTAGATACAAGATACGCTTGCCACAATCACTGTGTCGCGGCGGGACAATAATGCAGCAGTTGCTGCGTGACGCAACTTCTCGACCTCTTCGTTGATGCTTGCATCTTTCTCTATGAAGGTATCTGTCTGAGGTACATAGGCTTCTGGTTGGTAGTAATCGTAGTAGGATACGAAATACATGACTGCAGCATCTGGTAGAAAGTCTTTCAATTCGGCTGCAAGTTGTGCAGCTAAAGTCTTGTTCGGCGCCATAATTAGAGTTGGACGCTGGGTCTCCTCGATGAGCTTTGCCATCGTAAAGGTTTTACCGCTACCCGTAACACCGAGCAGTGTTTGGGTGCGCAGGTTGGACTCTACCCCCTTTTTTAGCTCCGCTATTGCCTTTGGTTGATCGCCCGATGGTTCAAAAGGAGCCTTTACAACCAGGGGATTTGCCGCCAGTGCTCTGCTGCTATCTGTTTTGATGTGTTCCCTCATAGTGGGCTCGACTCAAGTGTCATCTGCACTTCAAGGCGCAGGTCATCTAGACCGTCACTATTTTCTATGATGGCATCAGCTTCTGTTTGATAGGCGCTCATGCGTGGCTGCCTGTCCATACGGCGGAGGGCGTCCTTGTAGCTGTAGCCGTCTGCAATCCCGCGTTCTAGTCGGGTTTCTTTGTCTGCTGTAACTGTCCAAATGACGACTTCTGTGCTGTCGAGCTGGAATATCTCTGATAGATATATCGTAGGGAAAGGCATCTCTATCAAGGGTAGTTCTCCTGCTGCTAATGTCTCTACTATGAGCTGACGTGCAGCTATTATTGTTGGAGGATGCACTAGGGCATTTAGCTTCGCCGTTGACTGGTCGTCTGCAAAGGCTAGCTCTGCCAATGCT
>WQVS01000011.1 GCA_009785705.1 Coriobacteriia bacterium | reverse complement strand
GGCCTTAATGACGAGAGCGTTCAGGGTCTAATCAAGCAGACACAAAATGAAGAGTTTGCCTGGGATTCCTACCGTCGCTTTATTCAAATGTTTAGCAAGGTAGTAATGGATGTTGAGGGTGACCTCTTCGAAAACGCACTAACTTTGAAGCGTCGTGCGCGTGGGGTAGAGGCTGATAATGAGCTAACAGCTGACGATCTTTGTGAATTGGTCGCAGAGTTTAAGGACATCTTCTCAAAGCATGTTGACCATGCGGAGTACCCTGAGCTTGTAGTAGATGGCAAGGCAGTTTTTCCTCAGGATGTAGCAATGCAGCTGCGCCTGTCCATTGAGGCAGTATTTAAGTCATGGAATAACCGTCGCGCTATTGATTACCGTCGCATGGAAAAGATTTCAGATGACCTAGGTACCGCTGTTAATGTGCAGGCAATGGTATTTGGTAATAAGGGGGAGACCTCTGCTACAGGTGTAGGCTTTACGCGTAACCCAGCTGACGGTACTAACGAATATTATGGCGACTATCTGGTCAATGCTCAGGGCGAAGATGTTGTAGCGGGTATCCGCCTAACTGACCCCATTGCTGACCTTAAGAAAAACCCTGAACTAGCTGCTGCTGGTGTAGAGTTAGACAAAATCTTTGACATCCTAGAAAAAGCCTACTGCGATATGTGTGATATCGAGTTTACTATTGAACAGGGCAAGCTTTGGATGCTGCAAACACGCGTAGGTAAGCGTACGGCAAAGGCAGCCCTAAAGATTGCTGTTGACATGGTGGCGGAAGGCTGTATCGACAAGAAAGAAGCGCTACGTCGCATTGATCCAGCTCAGCTTGACCAGTTGCTACACCCTCAATTTGACCCAAAGAAAACTTATGACGTGGCTGCAAAGGGACTTAATGCAAGCCCTGGTGCCGCGGTAGGAAAAGCTGTCTTTACCGCTGATTGTGCAGAGTCTGCTGCAGAACTAGGGGAGAAGGTCATCCTAGTACGCTGGGAGACAACTCCTGACGATTTGCATGGCATGATTGCTGCACAAGGTATCTTAACCTCGCATGGCGGTAAAACTTCACACGCAGCGGTAGTTGCACGTGGCATGGGTAAGCCCTGTGTCTGTGGTGTAGATTCACTGTCTATTGATGCAAAAGCAAAGCAGGCGCGCATTAAGGGCACTGACATTGTCATTAACGAAGGTGACATCATTTCGATTGATGGTACCTCAGGCTCAGTAGTTCTAGGTTCAGCAGAACTCATCGAACCAGAAGTCAGCGGAGACTTTGGCACTATTTTGGATTGGACTGATGAGTTCCGTACCTTAGGTATTCGTGCA
Organism: Coriobacteriia bacterium; assembly: GCA_009785705.1. Taxonomy (GTDB): domain Bacteria; phylum Actinomycetota; class Coriobacteriia; order WRKU01; family WQUG01; genus WRBW01. The sequence continues at coordinate 19,325 of WQVS01000011.1, read as the reverse complement.
AATGCTGATACGCCAGAAGACGCCACCTTAGCACGCGAATTTGGCGCAGCTGGTATTGGTCTGGCTCGCACAGAGCATATGTTCTTAGGGGAGCGCAAGGCCATCATTGAAGACTTTATCCTAAGTGATGATAACCAAACTAGAGCAGCAGCTCTAGAGAAGCTAGAAGAGGCTCAGGTTGGCGACTTCCTTGGCATATTTGAAGCTATGGACGGGCTTCCTGTTACCGTGCGCTTACTTGACCCGCCACTACATGAGTTCCTAGAAAGTCCACGCGAATTAGAGGTTGAGATTGCGAGACTAGAAGACCAGGGTGTGGGCAATGATGTGCTTGCACCAAAGCGCAAGCGTCTTTCACAAATCGATGCACTTTCAGAAATGAACCCTATGCTGGGAACGCGTGGTTGTCGTCTGGGTATCCTTTTCCCTGAACTTTACGGCATTCAGGTGCGCGCTATTACAGAGGCGGCCTGTGAGCTTAAGAAGCGCGGTCTAGACCCGCGTCCAGAAATCATGATTCCGCTGGTCAGTATTGACAAGGAACTTAAGATTCTTCGTGCAGAAACAGAAGCAATCATTGCAGAGGTCTTTGCAGCAAAAGGCATAGAAGTTGACATCTTAATCGGAACCATGATTGAGCTGCCTCGTGCCTGTGTAACAGCTGATGAAATAGCAAAGCATGCAGACTTCTTTAGCTACGGAACTAACGATTTGACACAAACAGCCTTTGGCTTCTCACGTGATGACGTAGAATCAAAGTTCATGCCTCAATACTTAGAGCGCAAAGTTGTTTCTGTTAATCCTTTTGAGACCATCGATGACGGTGTTATCAAGTTAGTAGACATGGCATGTAAGGGTGGTCGCGAAACAAATCCGGGCATTAAGTTGGGTGTTTGCGGAGAGCATGGTGGTGACCCTGATTCGATTATGAAGTTCTTCGGACTGGGATTAGATTACGTAAGTTGCTCACCTTATCGCGTTCCTGTGGCGCGTCTGGCTGCAGCTCGTGCATCGATTGGGAAATAATAGCTTCCCTAACTAAAAGAACCGACCTTGAAAGGAGGGAGCGTGCTACGCTCTCTCCTTTTGCAGCTTTTTCTGACGCAACAAAGGGGCGTGAACGTCAGCGCAGCTTAGATGATTATCGTACAGAATTTCAGCGTGACCGTGAACGTATTCTGCATTGCAAAGCTTTTCGTCGCCTGTCGCATAAGACCCAAGTATTTCTAGCACCAGAGGGTGACCATTACCGCACTCGTATGACACACACCTTAGAGGTTGCCCAGATTGCGCGCTCAATCGCACGCACATTGGCACTGAATGAAGATTTGACAGAGGCTATCGCCCTAGGACATGATTTAGGACATACTCCCTTCGGACACACAGGCGAAGCAGCACTAGACGAAGTATTGGCAGAGCTTGCCCAAGAGAAACGCTTCCCTGGTGCCCCCGTGAAATTCAATCATGCTAAGCAGTCACTGCGTGTAGTGGAAGAGCTCGAATATGAAGGTGCAGGACTTAACCTTTGCTGGGAGACACGCGATGGCATACTTGGTCATTCGGGCAGCCATATGCCAGCAACTTTAGAGGGTCAGATTGTGCGTACGGCAGACCGCATTGCCTACATCAATCATGATATTGATGATGCCTTGCGTGCTGGTGTATTGTCAGAAGCCGATGTTCCTACAGAGTTTTGTGCAATTTTAGGCAGCAATGCTCCAGAGCGCATTACGACCTTAGTGCAGGATATGATTGAGACTTCTGCAGGCAAGGACTGTATCGAACTATCACCTGCGGTAAAGGAAGCCATGCTGGGATTGCGTAGTTTCCTCTTCAAGAATGTGTATTTGTCCCCACGGGCAAAAGCAGAAGAACCAAAGGCGAAGAATCTTGTCAAAGCGCTTTTCATCTACTACATTGACAATCTTGATGAGGTCCCCCTCGAATATCGCCATAGACAGAGCAAGGCAGAACAACAGGATTCAGAGGTGGAGCACATCCAGTCCTGTATTGATTTTGTGGCAGGGATGACAGACCGCTATGCCCTGCGTCTTTATAAGGACCTCTTTGTGCCTGCAAGTTGGCACCTTTAGCGCACACTAGGAGCCTAATCTCCGCATCATTTGGTAAAAATGAAATACTCACGTAGCTCAAATACGCTCCGTTTTCATTTTTACCAAATGGTACGAATCTTAAGCCCCTAGAGCACGCTACTTGATAATAGAGTTTATTACTTGATAATAGAGTTTATATAGCAGAGAGATAGGGGTGGATTAGTGGCGCGCTATAGTGAAGCAGACATAAATAAGATTCGTGATGCGACAGACACCCTAGCTATCGTGCGTGAAGTTGCCCCTGATGTGCGCATGAAGGGTAGAGACTATTGGGCATGCTGCCCCTTCCATAAAGAAAAATCTCCTTCGTTTAAGGTCGATCCTGACAGTGGACGTTGGCACTGCTTCGGAGCCTGTGCAGAAGGTGGAGACATTTTCTCCTTCGTCATGAAGACACAGAACATTGCCTTTCCAGAAGCGGTGAAATTCTTAGCTGAACGCGCCGGTATAGAGGTCGAACTAGACCCGCGAGCACAGGCAGAAGCAGGTAAGCGCAAGCGCCTGTTAGCTGTTTGTGCTGATACTGCAGAGTTTTATGCTACCTATTTGCGCAGATCACCTGCAGATGATGCTGCTGCAGCAAGAGCTTACTTGTCGCGCAGGGACTTTGGCTCTGACATAGCTTTGCAATGGAAGTTGGGCTATGCTGTTGGTGGGGGCGCGCTAGTTAAATATCTACGTAGCAAAGGACATCGCGACGAGGACATGGTAGCGGCAAATGTGGCTATGCACTCACATTATGGCAAGGGGCTGCAGGATCGCTTCTTCAAGCGTCTCATCTTTCCCATCTCTGACGCACAGGGTCAGGCCATAGCCTTTGGTGGCCGTGTTCTCGATAGCAGCGAGCCAAAATACATTAACAGTAGCGAGACACCGCTGTTCCATAAAAGGCGTAATCTGTACGGACTAGACCATGCAAAGCGCAGCATGCATACAGAGAAAACAGTTTTGGTTGTCGAAGGTTACACAGATGTCATTGCTTTGAGCAAGTCGGGCTTTGAATGCTGTGTAGCAACTTTGGGTACAGCTCTTACAGCTCAACACGTAAAGGTACTGAGCAGAACCGTTAATCGCATCGTCTACATTTTTGATGGTGATGAGGCTGGTATGCGTGCTGCCGATAAGGCGGTAGAACATATCGACAAGTCTCTTTCATCTGAATATTCGGCATCACCTGTTAATCTAGACGTTGTATGCCTACCGCAAGGGACAGACCCTGCAGATTTGATGGAAAATGAATCTGGACAAGAGCAGTTCAAGCAGTTGTTGGCTAAGGCAAAACCTCTTATTGAGTTTGCTTTAGACAGAAGGTTAGATAATTGGGAATTGACTCGGCCGGAAGAGCGCATTAAGGCACTCAACGATAGTGTGAGGATTCTGGCGCCCTTGAAGGGAAGCATGCTTGCACGCCACTATGCTAACTATCTTGCTGATGCTTTAACGCGCGCAGGTGGAGACCTAACAGAAGTACAGGTCCTTGAGGTCTTGGAGAATGTGCGACTACCACAAGCACATTTCCCTGATGACGAGCAAGGTATAGAAGACTTTGATATTACTGCTGGGATGTCGACTTCTGTTGACAATGCTGCACTTATTAGCAATCCCTCTCAATTGTCTCCTGTTGAATTGATAGAGCGCGAACTGCTGGCCTTGATGATTGCCGTACCTGCTGCTCGTGATTACATTATGCAAAACCAAGAACTAAATTCTTTTACCCATCCTATGTATCGTGCTACTTACGACAAGATGACGGAATTGGTGGCTGAAGGAGCAAATTGCAGTGCAAAGGTGCTAGACGAAGCTATTCCCGGTGTGGCACAATTAGAGGTTGCCTACAACTTTGAAGATTCGGGCGAAAGTGTGCGCGATTTGGCAGATAATCTACTATACAGACTAAGAGAATCTGCACTTGAGCGAAAAATTAGAATAATTCGCAGTGATCTTCAGAAAGATGATGAGAATAGCAAGACTCATTTAGAGGCGCTGGCTGCGGCAAGCCAGGAGCTCCACCGGATACGCGAGAAACGCTTTCAATAATTTCGAGCCCGCTTGCTGACAACACTATAAAGTGAAGTAAACAGGATGGCGCTTGTGGCGCTGTCAAAACTCTGTGTGATTTATTCTGTCAAGGATGTGAACATGACAAAAGCAAAAGACAGTAAAAAGAATGAAGATGCGCAGGCTAAGCCTGCAAAAAAGGCAGCAGCAAAAAAGCCGCCTGCAAAGAAAGCTGCTGGAAAAGAGACTGTGAAAAAGGCTCCTGCTAAAACGACAAAAAAGAAAGCTCCTACAAAGACTGCAGCAAAAAAGACTTCTGCAAAAAAGGATAGTTCAGAAGTCGATACCTTTATTAGCGAGATAATGTTTGGTGATGATGTCGCCGTACAATTTCGTGCGCTCATTGAAGAGGGCAAATCTGCAGGTAAGCTGAGCGATTCTCAAATTCAAGAATCACTAGAGAGTGCTGTCGAAGAAGACTTTGATGCTGATAGAATCTATAGCTTCATCAAAGAACAAGGAATCAGAATTGATGATGCTGTTGCCAAAGAAGAGATTGATGGCGCAGAGATGATTGCCCTGCTTGACGACGAAAGTGTCGACAGTGAAGAGATTCCCCAAACAACAAACACTACTGACGGTGACGATGATATCGATGATGACTCAGATGTTGAGATTGCCGTTAGTGTAGATGAAGACAGCGAAGAGGTTGAAGTCGACGTAGAATCTTTGGAAAAAATTTCGACTGCGAAAAAATCCACAGATATTGATATTCGTGAACTAGAGTCTATAATTCGCGAAACGGCAAAACCATCTTCAAAGAAGGGTAAGCAGTCTTCGCGCGAACGCCATGTCGCTGTCACTATGACTACTGATAGCGTTCGTATGTATCTCAAGGAAATTGGTAAAGTTAACCTGCTCACGGCAGCACAAGAGGTTGATCTTGCGAAAAAGATAGAAATTGGACTAGAGGCAACCGATGAACTGGAAAAAGCAGACGATGAAGATGTCAAACTGCCCCGTCCGGTTGAGCGTCGCCTTATCCGCCAGGAGCAAATTGGACTAGAGGCGAAGGGACGCTTGGTAGAGGCTAACCTACGTCTAGTAGTGTCTATCGCAAAGAAATACATTGGTCGCGGAATGTCCTTCCTTGACTTGATTCAAGAGGGTAACCTGGGCTTGATTCGCGCAGTAGAAAAGTTTGATTATACAAAGGGCTTTAAGTTCTCAACTTATGCAACTTGGTGGATTCGTCAGGCAATTACGCGTGCGATTGCCGACCAAGCACGCACAATTCGTATTCCTGTACACATGGTAGAAACCATCAATAAGCTTGTCCGTATTCAGCGCCAGTTGGTGCAAGAACTTGGAGAAGATCCTACGCCAGAACAGATTGGTGAAAAGATGGGTCTTGACGGTGACCGTATTCGAGAAATTCTAAAAATCAGCCAAGAGCCCGTATCGCTAGAAACACCTATTGGTGAAGAAGAAGATAGTCAATTGGGCGACTTCCTAGAAGACACTCTAGTAATGGGTCCATCAGAAGCGGCAGGACATGCTCTACTTCAAGAGGGCTTGAATCGTGTATTGGATGAGCTGTCAGAGCGTGAGCGTAAGGTAGTTGAGCTACGTTTTGGTCTGCTCGACGGACATGCGCGAACCCTAGAAGAGGTTGGTAGAGAGTTCGGTGTAACCAGAGAACGTATCCGCCAAATAGAATCGAAGACGCTTAATAAGTTGCGTCATCCGAGCTACGCAGCAAAATTACGCGACTTCTTGGAATAGCCTAGAGTGCTCCTAGCGGCGAATCTCCGCACTAGAAAAGACAAAGAAAATGCTCACGTAGCTTCAGGTACGCTGCGCTTTCCTTAATCTTTTCTAGCACGAACCTTCACTACTAGGAGCACTCTACAGATAGAGAATCGCTACGAACATCTGGAGCAATTCCAATCTTACTGAATGAAAATGCCACCCAATAGGGGTGGCATTCGTTTTTTTGAAGTGGTGGTCCCAGTAGGATTCGAACCTACAACCTAAGGATTATGAGTCCTCCGCGCTAACCGTTGCGCCATGGGACCACTTCCTCGCATAGAGTATGCGACTGAATATGATAGCACAGACTATCTGCCGGCACCTGCTTTGTAAGCGTTCCTTTTGTAATACCAAAAACCTGCGCCTGTTAGTAGCAGTACAGAAGTTGCTATTCCGATAGGTATTAGGGGACTAACGTTTTGAGTGCTGCCGATGTCTGTCGTAAAGATAATGTCTTCGGAATATTCCTGACCACCTAGAGCATCATCGATTACATAGGCAAAGGCAAGTTCACCGTTTGGCCCTGTTCCCAAATAGCGGATGTTTCCATCAAGTACAGCGGTATCAGGAGGAGTCGCTCCTGCAAGCCATAGCTCCTCAACATCGTGTAGGGGAGTATAGCTTATCCGAAGACCAGGTCCTTCGTTTGTTTCGATGCGGGGATCGTAGGGCAGGTCATATTCAATTTGAATGGCATGCGTTTGAGTAAGAGTCGCTGTATAGATGTCCATGTCGCCCTCTGTTCTCACCTCATAAGGCGGAGCAATTTCGGGGTCACTAGTCGGGGCGTTTCCATATTCTGCGAAGACTTCTCCTAGCCAGAAGACATCCGATCCTGCAGGAACTCCAATTTCGACAGTTGCTGGGAGTACTGCCTGCTCATCAATCTTGCCTCTGATAGTTACTGTCCATATGCCATCCCACAATAGAACCTTGTACTGAAGGTTTGTGAAATGTTCGATATTGCTAAAAGCACCTTCTGCGCGAATTGTTTGCGAATCCTCAGTGTTGTTGCCTTCACTTGCTCCAGCTACGTTGATGCTGGAGAGCAGGCACACGAAGAGCAGAGCCAAGACGAAAAACATCAAGGCAAACAGTGGTGCAGATAATGCGGTGATTCTTTTGGTCACATTCAAAGGTTTCTCCTAGTTAGTGGGGCATGCAGGACATAATGACTACAGTAAGATTAGAGTTGTGAACTCTTATTCGTCGTCTCCATAGTTCGATCTGTTGCGTCTAAAAAGCACAAATACTACAACGGCAACAGCAAGCATAATGACGATTAGTCCAGCAAGAACTACGGGATTGCTGTCCGTCGAGCGTTCTCCAGCGTCTGCAATATAAACAATGCTGGTTGTGTATTCTTGTCCGCCCAAAACATCCTCTACAATGTAGGCAAAGGCTGGCTCACCATCAGGGCCACTTGCAACAAATTCGAACTGAGGGTCAACAACGGCGCTATCTACAGGCAAAGCAGCGATTAGCCACAGTTCTTCTGCATTGTGCAAAGGAGTATAGCTGACGTTGACGCTGGGGCCCTCGCTAGTCATCTCAAAAGGACTGGCAGGTAGAGTATATTCCAGCGTAGCTATTCGACCGTGTGTCATAACAGCGGTATAGATGTCGAAACCATTTTCAGTACGGACTTCACCAAAAGCAGGAAAAGGCTCTTGTCCAGCTTCACCAAAGTGGAAAACAGCACTATGCTGCGGAACCGCAATTTCAATAGTTGCGGGTAGATGCTCATTATCTGCAAGTTCTACGATGACGCGCCCAACCCACATTTCATCTACCTGTATGACCTTGTATTGAATGGTTCCAAATTGGGCAACAGAAGTAGGTGCCGTGTTCTGAGCAGGCTCGTCGCTATCAGCTTCAATTTCTTCTGTGATAGGTACGATGTCTGCAGCTTCATTTTCGACATCTGTTTCAGCAGCATATGCGCTTACAGAACTTAGTGCTACAAAGCCAATAAGTAAAGTTAAAACAACGACTGTGAAAATTTTTATAGATGATGAATATAAGCTTTTTTCACCTGTTTGCGCCATGCCTGTCTCCTTGTAGTATAAAACTTCCAAAATAGCAGCTACCATTATACTCTGCCTCTGCTTCTTTTTTGCTAAACTTAAGGTTCTAGTTTTTATTATCTAGTGGCTAGATTCGTGCGAATTTGTACATATGGACAATATATTCTGAAAGGCTTCACAATGAAAACGGTTAGGGTTGGTATTTTAGGCTTAGGTGTTGTTGGCGGCGGCGTAATCGACATCATCAATAAGCATCGTGAAAAAATGAAGAGCCATGCTGGTGTTGACCTAGAAGTTGTGCGTGCAGCAGATATTAGCACTGACCGCTTTGAGCAGCTGGGCTTAAGCGCTGATCAGGCAACTACCAATGCTTTTGATGTGGTCAATGACCCCAATGTTGATGTTGTTGTCGAACTTATTGGTGGCACAGGCATCGCACGTGACCTTGTTTTGGCAGCAATCGAAGCAGGCAAGCCTGTTGTTACCGCAAATAAAGCACTGCTTGCTACGCATGGGGAAGAAGTCTTTAACCTTGCCGATGCTAAGGGTGTCGACCTGCGCTTTGAAGCATCAGTAGGGGGAGGAATCCCTGTACTGGAACCACTCACTCACGCACTTACAGGCAACCAAATCACTCGTGTTATGGGCATTGTAAACGGTACGACTAACTACATGCTATCTCGCATGACAGATGCTGGTCTCAGCTTTGATGACGCGGTGAAAGAGGCACAGGAATTGGGCTATGCAGAAGCTGATCCAACAGCAGATGTAGACGGTTTTGATGCGGCAGCAAAAATTGCAATCTTGGCTTCACTTGCCTTCAATTCTCGCGTGACCCTGGATGATGTTTCAACAGAGGGTATTCGTAAACTTTCTGCAACTGACATCGAATATGCAGAAGAGATTGGCTATGCCGTAAAGCTGTTAGCCATCGCAAATAAACTTGAGAACGGCATCGATGTACGCGTTCATCCGACAATGATTCCTGCTAGTCATCAACTTGCTTCAGTAAATGGTGTCTATAACGCAGTATATCTAACGGGTGACTTCGTAGGTGACCTAATGTTCTTTGGTGAAGGGGCAGGGGCAGGAGCTGCCGCTAGCGCCGTTGTTGGTGACTTGGTTGAGGCTGCACGTGCCCATCAGTCAGGCAATGAAGTAATTGGTTGTACTTGCACAGATGAACTGCCGATTCGCCCACTTAAGACTTTGGAGACACGTTATTGTGTGCGCCTTATCATAGAAGACAGATCGGGCGTTATCCATGAGCTGGGTGAAGTGTTTGACCAGTACGATGTGTCAATCAAATCTTTGAAGCAGCGCGGTGCTTATGCAGAGGGTCAAGTAGAGTTCATTTTTGTGACTCACCAAACCTTAGAAGCAGATATGCAGTCAGTATTGCGCGACATTGAGGGACTAAGCTCAGTCATAGAAATTGCATCGGTACTGCGTGTAGAAGATTTAGACTAATTGCTGACAGCTTGGGCTAGGTACTGGCTTTATGCTGCTCTAATCGTCATGCCACATTCCGACTAGAAGGTCGTGGTATTTCGGGCTTGATTTTGAGAGGAGACTTAAGATGGCTGACTATAAGTTTTCTGTAGGTGTTCCTGCAACAACTGCCAATTTGGGGCCAGGATATGACAGTTTTGGCTTGGCACTTGAGCTTCGCAACGACTTTCATGCAAGCTTTGCTGACGAATGGGTTATTGATGTTATAGGCGAAGGCCTAGGAACGCTTTCTCAAGAAAGAGATAACTTAGTAGCGGTTGCTATGCAGGCCGTATTTTCCCATGCAGGCAAGCCAAATCTTGCAGCGAAGATTCTTTGCGATAACAAGGTTCCTCTAGGAAGCGGTTTAGGCTCTTCATCCTCTGCGCTAGTAGGCGGGGGAGTTCTGGCTAGGCGCCTACTGGAAGAATTGGATCCTCTCTTTACCCTGCCTGACAGCGAACTGCTTTGTATTCTCTCAGAGATTGAGGGTCATCCCGACAATATTGCACCAGCACTCATGGGCGGCTTTACCATCTGCTGGAAAGATTCAGGCTGGAAAGATTCAAGTTGGAAGGAACTGGGTAAGCAAGACTCACACAAGTTGACCTCTGATGGTACAGAAATGGTCCATAGTGAACGCTTTGACTTGATCTGTCCCATTGCTGCAATCATTGTGCCTTCGACAGGGTCTATGGCAACTAGTTATGCACGAGGATTATTGCCAGAGAAGGTCAGTCATGACACTGCTGCCTTTAATTTATCGCATGCAGGACTTTTGGCAGCAGCCCTAGTATCAGGACGAGCCGATCTCTTGCAACTGGCTATGAAGGATAGGCTACATCATCCTTATCGACTGCCCGTTATTGAAGATTACTACCCGGTAAAAGAAATACTTATGAATGCAGGTGCAGAGGCTGTAGCCCTATCAGGCGCAGGACCAACCATCATTGGTTTTGTAAGCGGAGTTGACGCTGAAGATGCTCTGATTCAGGCAAAGGCTACGGTCTATGACATTAGTGGTGACATATTAGAGTTGGGAACGCGCTTAGCTCCCATACCACTGCCTTTTGCAAGAACAGGAGCACTAATAACCGACAATCTAATCTTCCAAGGCTTCCAGGCCACCTAGGCGCGTCAGTCTTTTAGGTAACGTAAGTCACCCTCACGTTGAGTGATTCCCTGTGCATCACAGTATTCTAGCAGGGGGATTGCGTACTTTCTGCTTATTTGCCAGAGGTCGCGTATTTCTGCTGCAGTCATGCCTTCTTTGCGTGACTTCAATTCTGTGACTAGTGCTTCTTGTGCCGATGTAATGTGCTCTGGACTGAAGTGATATTCAACAGCCAGTCGAATTAGTTTTTCTTCACGCTGCAATTGGCCTAAAATTTGAGCAACAAAATCTCTTGATTGATTTAAGCGCTCTGCATGTTCAGTAATGCTACTTACGGTTAGCCCTTGCGCATGAATATCTGCAAGCAGCTGTTCGGCATACTTTTTGTGTAGGGCTTGAACGTTTGATGCTGACTTTGGATGACTAGCTTTTCCCTTGTCGAAGTTAATGACGTTCTCATCTGCCATAGTAGTAAGCAGTGCTTCAAAGCGAGCCTCTGTCCATGATGTTGCCCTGGGACCTTTATAGGGGAAGACAAGTCCACGCAGAGCACCTTGACCTATGTCAAGAGACTGCGGATGGTCTTTGTGATAGGTAAGTAGGATTTCTTCAATACTGCCACGAACATCAGCTAAAGTCTTCTCAGATAGATAGACTGTCTCTTTGGCGGTTTTAAGCCGTGCAAAATCTGATTGATTTAGCACCCGAGCAACATCTGCAGTACGCAGGCCTAACTTAGTTGCAATTTCCTCACTACTTAAGGGAGCATTAAAAAGCTCTAAATAGCACTTAGCAGTCTCATCAGATTTGTCCTTATCCAGCAAGTCCAACAGTTCAAACCAAGCAGCTTCCAGCTTTGTTCGTTGTCCGACATCACTTAATAAAACTTTACCTCCACCGATTGTGAATGCAGGAGAGAGACTGCGAATAATAAAGCGATCGCCATAACGTAGGGGCAGACTTTTTTCCAGTCTCACCTGCACATAGGCACTGTCACCCGCAGCAAGTTCAGTAACACGCTCTTCAGAGAAAAGGAATTTTATTCGTGCTGCTGCCTCATTTGTGCCATGATGCAGGACTACACCAGTACCATCTTTTAAAGGTTTTGCCTGAGCGCTTCCTCCGCTACCTGCATTAAGCGAGGAGCTATCACCAGGTGCGCCTAAATAGCGCAATTGGGCAAGAAAGCGAGCACTCCCATCTAGTTTCCCAGGCGTGTAAAGCAAGTCTCCACGATTAATATCTTCACGTTTTATGCCAGCCAGATTCAAGGCAACACGCTGTCCACTTCGAGCTTTGCTGCGCTTTGTTCCGTGTACCTGAATATCACGTACACGCACAAGCTTTCCTGAAGAGCTGAGTAGTTGGTCTTCTAGCTGGATGACTCCATCCCAGAGTGTACCTGTCGCTATTGTGCCAGCACCCTCAATCGAAAATACGCGGTCGATTGGTAGGCGTACGAAATCTGAACTCGAATTGCTCTCTATCTTGACAGCAGCAGATTCAATGGCAGCAAGCAGTGCTTCGATACCCTCACCTGTATGAGCAGATACGGAAACAATGTCTACGTCATTAAAGTTAGTCTCATTTTTTAGCAATTCGGAAACATCAAGTACTGCCAACTCTACAAGATCTGGTTCAACACTGTCGATTTTTGTAACCGCTACGATAAGGCTGCGAACGCCGAGCAATTCCAGTATGGCAAGGTGTTCACGGGTTTGGACCATTACTCCATCATCTGCTGCTACCACAAGGAGTGCTACATCAACACCGGTGGCTCCTTCAACCATGTGTCGGACGAAGCGTTCGTGTCCTGGTACGTCAACTACTCCGCAGATACTTCCGCTGGGCAACTGCAGCTGCGCAAAGCCCAGTTCAATAGTTATGCCGCGACGCTTTTCTTCAGCAAGACGGTCTGGGTCAGTGCCTGTGAGGGTGCGTACCAGGGTAGATTTTCCGTGGTCAATGTGACCTGCTGTCCCCAGAATAAAAGAGGGTAGTGTCGCTGAATTATTGTTTGCACTTTGTGTCATTGCATCATTTTATCATTCATGACTGCCAAGGCTCCTCTTGCACTTAGCCAACTCCAAAGCCTATGCGATCATTGGGGAAATTTTCATTAACATCATTGTGTTGCGTTCTGATACCCAGAGCGCACAAATCAAATGTTTCTGCTTCGACCCATATGTTGGCCTCTCTGCCTGTGTTATCAGAAATCGTGAAGCGAATCCCTGCAAAACTCACCCCGCGATCATTGTTCATCTTGCGTACTAGCATGGAGTCAGGCATGCGAATCATATAGCCGTAACTTAGCTCAAATTTTTCTGTTTCATAGACCAATTCTGAATTGTTAAAGTGTGTGCGAGCAAATTCTCTTGCTGCCTCTAAGTAGGGCTCGATATCCTCTTTGTTCAGTCCCAAATAAGCCATTTGCTCATCTAAGTTTTTTTCTAGCCATTCTCGCATCCAGTCCTGTTCGCTTACAGGAACGATTTCACCTGTTTCGAATTGTACGAAGCCCTCTTCTTCGTAACGAACGAGCCATTGATTGTAGCTCTCACCTTGCTGAAGGTCTCGCCAGGGAAATATCTCTACTCTCAAGCCTGTTTCTGCATCAACGATAAAGCTGTAGAGGCCTGTAGTGAGCCAGGGTTCAGCAGATGCAGAATTGTAGTAAATATCTCTGCCAAGATCTTCTGCATGTACAGCAATTGTGCCCATCCAGTACGTTTTTGAATTGGAGAATAGGTCAACAAAAGTCATTTCAATGTAAGTGCCGTCTGCATCTTCGTTAAATATATCCCAAACATATTGCATGCCTATCTGGACAGCTCTTTCCATGGATACAATATCTGTGGGTCTTGGATCGCAAAGTTTCGAATTGCCGTCAATTATAGTTACAGTACTTGTTTGAAATCCTCTGAAAGTTCCAATTTCTACTACAATCTGTCTGGGGTCTTCGGGGATATGGAATTTTTCTGATGGCAGAGCTTGTGAGCTAATCATATCCTCTATGGTAGAAGGGACCTCTATTGTTTCACTTGCTGTTGCTGATGCTAAGGCTAAATAATTGATGCCTGCACCACTTGCAATAAATGCTCCTAAAATCAGAAAAGCTATTAGTAGCATCTTGAATGCGTCCCTATTTTGTCTCGTCGTCGCTTTTTTCATTATCTTGTATCTCCTTATTCGACTTATCTGAATTTCATAATACTTACTTTATAAGTCGAGATCGTTAGAGACTTATTTCCAAGCTATTATGAATCGGTAAATAATACATGTATCGTGGTTCCTGTATTTATCTTAGATTGCACGCTTAGCTCAGCACCATGCACTTTAGCAATTTGACTACACAGGGCTAAGCCTAAGCCCAGATTGCCCCCTTTGCGTTCACGCGATCCGTCTACCTGGTAAAAAGGTTCAGTAACTTTTGCTAGATCGGACTTAGGAATACCGCGACCATTATCGGTGACAGAGATCAGTGTGGCTTTGGGCAATTGTTTAGCATTGAGATGAATGATGCCTTTTTCAGGTGAGCAAGCCTTAAGCGCATTGTTGCAGAGATTGACTAGCATACTCTTGAGTAAATCCCTTTGGCCTTCCAAGGCCTCAACTTCACTGTGGCAGATTAATCGGATTTGACATTTATCTAGAGAGCCTTTCATTGCTTGGCTGACATCTTCAAAGAGGTCAGAAACCACAATGAAATCCTTGATGGGAGTATAGTTTCGTAGGGTTGCGAGCTCCAGCAGAGAACTCGACACTTTTTCCATGTGCTGAGCTTCACTTATGATGTGTCCCGATGCTTCTGCTATTTCTTTTTCATCTAGCTTCGCTCTCTGTAGGTACTGCCCATAACCATAGATAGATGTTAGAGGAGTCCGAATCTCATGGGCGAAATTGTCCGCGAATCTTTGTCTGCTTATTGCCTCCTCTTGAAGAGAAGTCATCTGCTCTTCAACCGTGTCTGCCATCTTATTGAAGTCAATTGCGACTTGGGTAAGTTCTCCCTTTCCCTTAATGGGAATTCGTTCTCCAAATTGTCCACTTGCGATTTTCTTGGAGACCTCGGCTACGTTTTGCAGGGGTCGAAAAAGAGTTGTCAAGATAAAGTACAGTGCAAGTGCTGCGATTATTGAGGATGCAGCAGCAGAAATCAAAAGAGTATTTTGGACAGCTTGCATGTTTGCAATGCTTTCGCTGACGTTTACTTGATAGGTTAAATAGTAATGCTCAAAATGTCCTGGTAGTGTGCCACTGATATAGATGAAATGCTCATGACCATGATTAGTAAAAGAGAGCCTTGTCTCCGGGAGGTTGATATCCTGTTTCCACAGATTGATCAATTCAATATGAATATCTTGATCGCTATAATATCTTGCATAGTCATTCATGAGATCATTTGCAATTGCAGAAAGTTCTGGTTGCGTTAAATTTCTGCCCTGTAGTCTCGCAATGTCTCTTGATAAGGAAAAAGCAATGTTTTGATACTGAACTTTGCTTTGCTCCTTTAGCATGCTTGCCTGATTGTTGGTCAAATGAACAGAGACGATTCCTATGCTAATAAACAAGATGCAGAGGAAAAGTATATAGGTAGCTATGAAGGTTTTCAGTTTCATTTATCTCGACTTTACTGCATGCTTTGATCTGTCTTCCAATCTGTAACCTAGCTTATACACTGTCTTAAGTACTTGTTCCCAGCCGAGTTTTTTGCGAATTTTGTGGATGTGTACATCCACAGTTCGTGTATCACCCTCAAAGTCATATCCCCATGCGATTTGTAGCAATTTGTATCTAGAGAGGGCAATATTGCGATTAGCAATAAGTGCATCAATGAGTAAGAATTCTTGCGGAGTGAAATCTACGAGCACCTCTTCGCGAAATACTTGCCTGCTTTCACGGTCGACTCTAACGTCATGTAATACAAAGAAATTCTCTGATTTGCCGCTACGCCTTAGAACAGATTCGATTCGCGCCTGTAATTCAATCATATCGAAAGGCTTTACAATGTAATCGTCTGCTCCCAATTTTAAACCTTTGACTTTGTCCTTGACTGCACCACGAGCAGTGATAAATATTGTCGGGATGTTTTCTGGTAACCTTTCAAGCACTTGAAAGCCATCAAGCTTTGGCATCATGATGTCAAGCAGAATTAGGTCAAAGGTATTTTGCTCTATTTCATAAAGGACAGATTCACCATCAAAAACGCAGATGCAAGTGTGACCTACCAGTTCAAGGTTTTTCTTAATGAGCGCATTGATGGCTGCCTCATCTTCTGCAATTAGTATTAACGCCATCAGCTTCACCTCCATCTTAAACATATCATGGACTTATTAAGAACTTGTTAAGGGATAATCTGTGATGTAAACATGCCTGCATGTCTTAATAGTGACACGCAAGACAAAAGTGAAGCAATTTCTGCAGCTTATGTTAGTATTTAATCTAAGCAATTACATCTGCAGGCTGTGGGTTTACTTTGTAAGCTCAAGCTTTGCTCATGCTTAATAGACAAACATTAATCGCCCGTTACAGGGGCACACGACGAAAAGAGTATACATATGGAAGCGGCACTTTTACCCGCTATCTGCATAATAGTAGGATTTGCAGCGGGTTTTCTCACGAATCGGCTAGTAGTTAGCGCTAAAACAAATCGGGCAGCAGCAGACGCAGAATTGCTGGCAAAAACAGCAAAAACAGAGGCTGAAAACGTCAAGCGTGAAGCTTTGTTAGAGGCCAAAGATAAAATACTTAAAATGAAGCAGGATGAGGCGGTAGAAGCAAAGCAGCGCCGTAAGGAAATTTCTGCTCTGGAGAATCGCCTTGCTCAGCGCGAAGAAACAATTGATCGCCGTGCAGAGACTTTAGATAAACGCGAGCATCAAATCTCTAGTGCTCAAGGTCAGGTTAAGGCACGTGAAGTGGAGCTAAGTAGTGCCATGGATGAAGCTCTGATAAAGCTTGAGCGCATTGCCAATATGACCACTGACGAGGCAAAAAATGAATTGCTAGCAAGTATCGCTGATGATGTTAAGCGTGAGGCTGCTACCATCATTCGTGATGCAGAAACTTACGCAAAAGAAGAAGCTGATAAGCGAGCTCGCAACATTGTTAGCTTGGCGATTCAGCGCATTGCTGCTGATCACACCTCCGAGAATACAGTATCTGTAGTAAAGATTCCTTCTGATGATATGAAGGGTCGCCTCATTGGTCGTGAAGGCCGAAATATTCGCGCCTTTGAGCAAATCACGGGCATCAATCTAATTATTGATGATACTCCAGAAACGATAGTGCTTTCAGGCTTTGACCCTGTGCGCCGTGAGATTGGTCGTATCACCTTAGATACCCTGATTACTGACGGACGCATTCATCCGGCACGCATCGAAGAGATGTTTAAGAAGGCTACTAAGCTCATCAACGAAGAAATCCAGCGTGCAGGTGAGCAAGCGTCCTTTGACGCAGGAGTACACAATCTCCACCCTGAAATTATTAGAACATTGGGTCGTCTGCGTTATCGTACCAGCTATGGACAAAATGTTTTGCGCCACTCATTAGAAGTATCTTGGCTTGCAGGTCTTATGGCAGAAGAATTGGGTGCAGATGTCGCCCTGGCGAAGCGTGCAGGCTTGCTGCATGACCTAGGTAAAGCCATCGACCATGAAATCGAAGGTCCTCACGCAAGTATTGGTGCTGACTTAGCACGCCGCTTTGGCGAGCCACAACCAGTGCTGCATGCTATCGAGGCGCATCATGGCGAGGTCGAGCCAACTACGGTAGAAGCTGTTCTTGTTATGGCAGCAGACGCTATCTCTGCAGCACGCCCAGGAGCACGCCGCGAGACTTTAGAGACCTATATCAAGCGCCTAGAAAAGCTAGAAGCTGTTGCTAATGCTCATAAGGGCGTAGAAAAAACCTTTGCAATGCAGGCAGGTCGTGAGATTCGCGTCATGGTTGAACCAGAGGCAGTCAGCGATGCTGATGCTGTAGTGCTTGCGCGTGACATCGCGAAGGAAATCGAAGCAGAATTAGAATATCCAGGACAAATCAAGGTTCTGGTCTTGCGCGAAAGCCGCGCCGTTGACTACGCAAAATAGTCCACATAGTGAAAGAGAGAGCGACTCAGCTCTTCGTGCTGCAGCTTTAAGTAGGGACACAACTCCTGCCTCAGCGGGGGAGCGTGACCCATTGCTCGACTTTGTGGCAGGGGTCACGGGCAGCGATGTCCTACAGGTTGAAGAGGACCTAGGCGCAGGCTTTGTCCGTCTCAATACGGCAGAAGCAGAGCGTCGCCAGGCACGTCATGACATTCGCCATGTCGAAGATATCATTATTGAGATGCTGCGTAACTCGCGTGATGCGGGTGCGCGACACATCTTTGTATCCAGCACAAAGGTCGATAAGCTTCGACTGCTCAACATTATTGACGATGGCGAAGGTGTGCCGGACAGGTTGGCGAACCGTATCTTTGAGGCTCGTGTGACCAGTAAACTCACAAGTATCCTGGAAGACGAATGGGGCGTTCATGGTCGAGGGATGGCTCTTTATTCGATTACTCAAAACACCAGCAAATTGGCACTGTGCGCAAGCGGAACAGGTCTAGGCGCTGCCTTCTCACTAGAAGTTGATACGGATGAACTGAAAGAACGTGCTGACCAAAGCACTTGGCCAAAAATTGAACGTGATGATGAGGGTGGCCTGCACTGTGTTTCTGGGCCAAAGAATTTACTACGTCATATCTCAGAATTTGCTCTAATGCACCCTAAGCTTAAGGTGTATGTGGGCAGCCCCAATGAAATCCTTGCAACTTTGAAAGCTCATGGAGAAGAACGCATTAACGTTCACAGGAATGATAGCGATACCCAGGCAGAGATTCCTCATTGCTTGAGACCTGCTGAAGTAGATGACCCTGCGTTACTTGTTGACTGTGCACGAAATCTAGGCTTAGAGCTAAGCACTCGTAGTGCCTATCGTATTGACAGTGGTGAGATTGCAGCCTTGAGCGATGTTTATACTTCACTGACAAAGAACTTGCCAAAAGAGACTCATGATGTAGACCTAACTCAAGATATGCGTGGACTCAAGATAGAAAAGCAAGACTTAAACAGCTTTGCTGGCGAAGTGGAGCGCGCTTTTGATGCTCTAGCAGAAAAATATTACATAAGCTGTAATGATGACCCAAAGGTCAGCATAAAAAAGAACACTATTACTATTAAACTCAATTTTGAAAAGGAATATTAGGTGACAATTCCTAGTTATTTTGTAAAAACCTTTGGCTGCCAAATGAACAAGCACGACAGCGAAATTGTTGCAGGTTTACTTGAGGCGGAGGGCTTAATTCTGGCAGATGATGTTGAGAATGCCTCTTTGATTGTCTTTCTGACCTGCTGCGTTCGTGAAAATGCTGACGAGCGCTTGCAAGGACAGGTTGCCAGCCTAAAGAACCTTAAGACTGATGGGTCGTCTACTCCGCCACTTATTGCTGTTGGTGGCTGTATCGGTCAGCGTGATGGTGATAAGCTGTTAGATAGTTTGCCCCATGTTGACATTGTATTTGGTACGCACAATCTTGCAAGCTTGCCTGCCTTATACCAAAAGGCCGTGGAGAAGCGTGACGCTGCTTTGCAGGCAGATAGCTATGTACCCTGGCGACCTGATGCGACAGTAGAGTTAAAAGAAGAATCAGACAGCTTTGCGGCTGACCTGCCCGCTTCAAGAGAGCATGCTTGGCATGCGTGGCTACCCATTACTCAGGGCTGTGATAATTTCTGCACT
>WQVS01000010.1 GCA_009785705.1 Coriobacteriia bacterium | reverse complement strand
TACATAAGCAAAGTCTTGCTTTTAACTTGGGAAAGTCAACAAGTCTATGCTCCGCACTCCACTATTCTACTAGACGTGCAACAAGGGTCACCGCACACCAGAAGGAACTCTACCCCTGGTACATAAGTTAAACAAGATGCGAAACAAAGTGAAGGGACTGGCGACTCTTCCTAACTCTTCCATCTATCGATTTTGGAAGAGATTGGAAGAGCTGCACCCAATTACCAGCCCCCCAATGCAGGGTCTGGGCTGTCGCGACGCGGAGATATCCTCAGGCTATCAATAATGCGTCGAGCTTCTACATCCCAAATGTCACTGTCAGCGCTTGGATAGGAAAAGTGTACTCCGGATAACCAATTTTCTGTGCTTTGGTTGAAAAAATATTTCTTCTGAAAGGCCTGATTTATCACTACGTAACCAGCAGGATGATCTATTCCTGTCCCCACAGAATGAATTGTGCCCTCAGCAAAGATATAGTTTGCCCCCACGCGCTCGCTCGTTATCTCCCCGTGGCTACGCGCAAAAGCAGTCTCCCATTCAAGCATCTCTGTCAGACTCCCCTGAGCTATCGTAGAGGAAACAGTAATTTCAACATCTGGATTATTGCGAGCCACAAATCCAAATCCAGTGCCTCCAGTCTCCGCAAACCAAGATTCATACCCAACTTCTTCTAAAAGGTCTGCGTTGTACTCGAAAGAAACTTCAAAGGCAGGACCCTCCATGGTGAAAGTGCGAATGTTGCCCTGTGGCACAGTTTCTTGATTCGGTTCTTGTTCCGTTTGATTTTCTGCCACAGACAAGTCGGGATGACCGAAAGTCAGATTAACGTCTGACAAAGTAATCGCATCTCCTGTATTAAAAAGTTCAAAATTGGCGAGGTTAACAGGACTTCTATCAAAGGGATTAAAGCGTACCCATCCTGGAAGCTCAATCACGAATTGACCCCTAATAGGAATAGTGACTTTTTCACTGTAGGAGCCAGACAGTCTCCAATTAGGCCCTGGCAAAACAATTGCATCATTTGCCACAACTTCATCAGGAAGTCTGCGCAAATCAGCTTTTAGCTCAGCTTCAAGCGCAGTGCTAATGCTGGGCCCTGCAAGACCGTACAGTCTTGAAGTAAGCACTACGCCCAATTCTGCGTTAAGTGATGCGTTGAATATCTCGCTTCCTGGCTGCAATATATTATCCGGCCATGATGAATTATTTTCATTAATAGCCCTAAGTCCCTGCCGTGTCGAGTACACAAATCCAACGGTTCTATCAAAAGCCATATCTACTTCAAGAGTCACAGCAGATGCATTCGCAGCGAAACTAGCATCAATCCGCAATTCATTGCTTAAAACAACAGGGACACCTCCTACTGAAAAAGTAAGTGGCTTGTTTAATCTTTTAAGTGTCTGCTCCCATTCAAAACGTGCATCCATTGAGATATCTGCACGTGCATAGCAGCGAACAGTCAGCCTCATCTCAACATTTCTGCTTCGCAATTCAATGCGAAGTGAACCTTCAAAAACAAGCCCTGCAGAAAGCCTACCAAAGCTCTCTTCGCGCGAAAGCAAGGTGTGATTAAAGCTGCTAGCAACAGCGGACGGAATGTCAAATATGCCAACAAAATCGCCCTCGAGATAACTAATTTCAAATTCGCCATCCTCTGTGACGACTGCTACAAAACTAATGTCGCACTGCTCTATAGCATCTGTCAGAGCGGCTGACATAGTGTTTAATCTGTACCCCTCAGGAACTTCTTCTATAGATTCAATAAGGCGCAACAATCCATCAGGGGTTTCTTCTGTAATCCCCGCTGCAAGTATCGTAGTCATCTCAATTCCATTAAGGGTCGAGACGGTCACCGATTCAAAATCACTATCAAGTATTTCGAAGGAAGAACCGCCTGGTTCGTAAACGACGACATTAGGATTAATAATGGTTTCTACAGGGTTCGACGAAAAAATTGAAGGAAGTAGATATAGCGCACAAAGAGCAACTGCCACAAAAGCTATCAGTCCAGCAGCAAGAGCAAAAATGCGCTTAGGCTTCTTACTGCCCGCATAGTCAGAACAGCAAGAGATTGGTGGAGCAGCTCCAGCTCCAATTGCTCTACCGCACACGTGGCAGCTTTGATATGCGCCCGAAATGTCATCACCATCAAGCTTGCGCCCACAGAAATTACTGCTGCAAAATACTGCATTTCGACGATTATCAGTTCCGCAGTACGGACATGCCTTCCCTCCTGCTATTGCTGGGTCAGGCTGTGGGTTGCTATCCTGTAACTCAAACAGCTTTCCACAAGAAACGTTGCTACAAAATACTGCGTTAGCTTTATTACTTGACCCGCAGTGCGCACAGATTTTACTATCGCTCATGCCCTATCCTCCTTCCCTTCTTCCTGTTGTTTCCACTTATGTTTCTCCCCTGAAAGGTCACTGCTGTTTTCTGTCGCGCAAAAACAGGGCTGCATAGGTGCCATACGTGACTAATGGAAGTACCTCCCATAAAAGGTTTCTGACATACCAGAATTCAAATTCTTCTGGTATGTACCAGGCCACATACGAATGTACTAGCCAGTAGACACTAGAAAATGCAACAGGTGTCGCTGAAAGAAGGAGAAGTAAGCTAAACATCCAGCTTGGCAAATCTAATGTCCCAAAAGCAAAGACTGCAACTATGACTTGCCAAGCAAGCCAGCAAATAATCCAGACTTTCTGACCTTGAATTAAATTCTGTGCAACGCGAATCGATAAATCCTGTGCCAGCACAATCCTGTTTGCCCTCAAAGCAAAAAGGATACTCACAGCAAAATAAATCCAAACTATGCAAATCCTCAAAGCACCTAGACCTAACCAAAGGCTCTCCTGGCTAGCCAGAAGTGCGTCCCATTCGACCTCGTGTGCATCCAATGCAGCCTCGTGCTCTTCACTAAGGATATCGCGCTCTGCCTCTTGTGCATCCCAGAGAGCCTCTCGTTCAACCTCTTGGGTATCCCAAAGGGTATCCTGTTCAGCCCGGTGAACCTCCCGCAAGGCATCACGTTCAGCAAAGTGAGCATCCCAAAGCTCATCCTGACTTTCAAATAATGAGTCAGTAAACAGTCCCATGGCAAATAAGGCCGCGGCTAACAAGGCAAATACTGTTGCCCACTTCCAAACCCGATACTTTATCGCCCAGATCAGTGGAAAGAACAACGCACCCCAATTGATGCGATTAGGGTTCTTCCCAAAATTATCCTGTTCAGCAGACTGTTCTAAATTCTCAACTTTAGCTGAAATTGCCACACCTGATGAGTCTTCAACCATCTCTATGTCCGCTATAGGAGTCTCAATTCTCCCCATTTGTCCCGTGTTCACAGATCTCTCAAGCGGCGCTTGCTTATGGCTATTCATGTGTTACCCTCGACATCTTTGCCAAAGCTCACTTGTCGCCAAGCCCAGAAGGATTAGGCAAGCAAGCACTGTAGTAATTGCTCCTATCCCTATACTTGCCTGCATGATTGGACCTACTCCAAAAGGAATCGCCCCCGAAACAAGATTCATTGCCCTATTTAGTCCCATGTAAGTGCCTATAAGTTGGACTATTATTGCAAGGTGAAACGTCGGAGCAATGACAGCCAGTAGCAATTCAATCTTTCTCAAGGTTGGCACAAACGAAACTGCAAGCAAAAGCAAAATTCCGGCATAGGAACCCATTAGGATTGCGTTCGATGGAACCATCTGGTTGAGTTGCTCCATCTCTGCAGCACTCGGAGCACCCAAATCCAGTTCAGATGCAGAATCAGCGACACTGCCTGCGATGTTGCCTGTAGCTAGTTCATAGGCATTCAAGCTGAGGGATGCTCCCTCGCATGATACTGAAACAAAAGGCAAAAACGCAAAAAGAAAAATCGCTACACAGGCAACCTTCACTGCAATAGAGAAAAATCTTTGAGGTGCTGAGGAGGCAGTAGGATGACCGCCTCCTCTTCCCGGCGCCACGGAAATTGACTCTATCGCAGGATTAACTGAATTATCAGAAACTACTGGACTCACGAAATTTGATGGCTGAACTGGCGTGGCAGGTAGTGGAGGAGGTCCTCCATATAAAATAGCGTCTCTTTCGTGTTGAGTCATCTGCGGTGCAGTAGACTGCTGCCTCGCAGGTGTTGATGCGGCAGCTTGTGGGATTGATGTGTCTGCAAACATTTTTCCACAGTCTGTGCCATTGCAAAAAACAGCATTTACTTTGTTCTCTATGCCGCACTCTGGGCAAAGCTTAGTCATTACTATTTCCTTCAATGCTCGCTACTGCTTAGGTGTACGTATCCTTGAGAGCCACATTTCTGGGTCAAGGACTGTAGGAATATTTACTGGAATGGACTTTCCGAAGAACTCATAACATGCCGCAAACACTAGCCCCAAACAGCAAAATATAATGCCAATACCACCTATACCTAGCGAGATGCCGCCACCGCCAAAAAGAATCAGTCCAAGTGCAGTGTCAGCTCCTGAAACTATTGCTGCAAGCACTATCAATATCCCCAGGTACATTGATGAAATAATCAGCGAAAGTAAAATCTCCCACCTTTTCCAATCTGAACGAAAAGACACAAAAATCAGCAAGGCAAAGGCAAGCAGCGGGATTGCAAGCTGCCATACACCTCCAAAATTGAGACTTGCTTCACCAGCTGGACCAGGAATATTGCCAAAAAGCAAATTGTATTTACTGACTGGAATTCCCATCCCTCCGCCACGCAAAGATATCAGAGGCAATGCTGACAGGATAAATACTGCCAGACTGATAAGCTTTACAATTATTGAGAAGGCATTCCCTTGCGGCAAGACAGACGGAGGCATTTCTGATTGTGATGCAACGAAGACAGAAACAGGCTCTGGTGGAGATGGTGCAGAGGCAGGTGATGGCCGTGGCGATACTTCCTGAAATGCCTTACCGCAGGACTTGTTGCTGCAAAATACTGCTGCAGCGCTGCTTTGAGTACTACATTCTGGACAAATCTTCATGTTCTTTTCCCTCTTTCTTGTTCATTATTCCAACTTCTCTATGCTTTTAACTCAATTGCTCACCACGCATTCAGTGCCAGACTTCCTTTTGTCATCCAAATAGAGCGACGAAAAATAACAGTAGAAGTACACCTATAACAAAAATTCCCAATCCTACTGACACTGCAATAAGAGCACTCTCCCCTACACTTTTGGGCTGATTGCTAGCACTGCTGTTCATGTCTCTATTACAAGACCTGCACCGAATAGCCTGCTTTGTATTTGACATATAGCAATGAGGGCAAACTTTAGCTGGGAGTGGCTTCCTTGCATCTGAATCCTTGCTGTCCTTCAGTACGCTAGGGCCAGAAGGCTCTAATGGAAAAGGTCTGCCACAGTTCACTCTGCTGCAAAATACAGCGTTGGCCTTACTGCTTGTTCCGCAATACGTACAGGTCTTTCCGCTGCCTAAGCTTCCGCCTACAACAGCAGGCTTTTCTATCTCACACCAAGGACACGCAGCGGCTCCTTGCCAATATTGATGGCTTGAATTCGCCCTGCATTTAACTAGTTGCTCTCTAAAGTCCCGCAAAGGCTCAATCCAATCTGCAGCCTTTGGGCGGCTCCAGTGTGCAAGGTGTCCCTCTATAAAAGCCTGCTCGAAGAGCTTGCGCACAGACAGTGGCAAGGACTCTATAGGTGGAGATGTTAGAGGTCTCGCTATTGATAATCGACTCCGATGCGTATCTGGGAAATGAGCGCTTATTCCATTAATTATGTTTTCTTTTTGAGTCGTGCGCTCTGCACTCACTGCAGTCACCCTGTGAGTAAAGGGGTGAGTATCGTTCATGAGCAACTTAAAGATGATGACAGCAAGTGCCCAGCAATCAGTCTCAAGCGAAAAGGATTGATTCGTAAAAGATGCATTCTGCAGTTCAGGAGGCAGCCACTCAGGAGTCCCCGCACGACAGGGGAACAGCTCACTCCCGACACTAAATTGGAAGGAGTCCACGTCAATAACGGTAATAACTGCACTTGATACTAATAGGTTCTCTGGCTTTAAATCGCCTATCACATAAGACTGTGAGTGAGCACTATCAATAGTTCGTGCCAGATTGCTAGCCGCTACTATAAGCTCTTCTAAAGTCATGTTCTTGCGCAACTTATCTGATAACTGCTTAGACAACTTGATTTTGTCTGCAGCACTGCGCATGACGTAACCCACAAAAACACCATTCACATCGTAGAGTGAGTCCAGTGGCCAAGCAAAGGTCTGGTCTGCCGCAAGCGTCGAACCCTTCGCCAACATTGCCTCAATCTTGCGCCCGCGCCTAGCCAGGTCATCAGAACCTAGGTCTACTCGATAAATCTTTGCGACTAAGTCTGGATTGTTCGGCAGGCGATGAACAGAGCCTTCTCCACCTTTTGCCTCTTTGCTAATTAGGCCGCCTAAAGTGTATGTCTTTCCACCTTTTGTGTGGTAGTACCTGGCAGCCATCTCTAATTTGCACCCGCTGTACTTTCTAAAGCTGAGTCACGGTCATCGCTTGGGTTCACTACTTCGGTTCCATTATTTGCGTCAGACTCCCCTTCATCGTCTGACGTATCATTTCCCAACCCTTCGCTGCCTGGTGTGCCACTATCTGTCCCAGAATCATCGGTAATAGCGGCTAGAGAAGTTTCAAGGGAATCAATCTGGCACTCAAATCTTCTTCTCTCTCTGTCGAACTCAGACTCAAGAGCTTCACTGCGTTCCTCTAACTCTGCATTGTCCACTTGAAGTTGGTCAACCTGATTCTGAAGAGCAAGGCGCTCACCCTCAGCCATGCTTCCTAAAAAAGCTATAGCTGCAAAAGCAATAGTCCCTGCAAGAAGTGCCCCCGCTGCGGCTGCAGCAACGTAACGCAAGACAGCCGGAGGTTTTTGCTTGCAGCCCTGACTTTGGGCTAAGCTCCTCCCCGAGTTGTTTGGACCCAGAGGTTTGGATGACACATCAAGATGCAGGTGTTCAGGTTCTGGTTTTGGCTCTGGCGCTTCCTCACTGTACAGTCCTTCGCGTATCTTCTTGTCAATAGCAGCCTCATCACGACTGCTGCCCTCATAGTAGGCATCTCCAATATTTGTACTTGCGACCTGCATGTTTATCGCAACAACAAGCGTCTTATCATCCGTAATGGCAGCAACTTTGTCAGAATGAAAGTAAGCTTCAAGTCCCCGCTCCATGCGCTGTTCAAAGTCTTTTGCAGTAGCAACCTCTCGCAAACCATCGCTGCGCTGAAGATGCATGAACAAGGTAGCGAACTTTGCGTTTACAGGTTCATCCGTAACGCTATAACGACTGGGGCAGAAGGCAGCCAGTACACCATCAGTCATAGCGGCGGCGGCAGCCACAGGTTCGCAAGAATGACCAAAGGCCCAAGATTGCTCTCCTAATCGAAGAACATAGGTAGAATTCGCCTCATCGCCTTTTTGCGCTTCTGTTAGCAGGCAATAGCGTCCGTCCTTTTGCAGAACAACAATTCCACCATCGCCAGAATGACCATATACAAGCTGTTCGCCATTATAGATAAAGCCCGTCAAAGTCGTATCAAAGGCATCTTCTGGCAAATTGCGCGCCTGCGCATGATTGGTAACAGCAAGTTGCGCTGACCTAAAAGCATTAAGCCATATGTCCTCTAGTGCGGCAATATCCCAATGGGCATTTGTCGTACAGGAATACATCCACTGTGCAGCAGCGACAACAGCAATCTGTGCTCCCTCATCTGAATGTAGCGCGCTGCCAACGCCATCGGCCACAAGAACCAAATACCAACCATTGGGCAGCTGTAGATACTTATGGGCATCCTGGCACACTACTCCCGACTTTATGTGTGCACTACCCTGCACACTGGCGCCAAAAGCGCGAATATCTGGCGTGCCCATTAACTTTGGAAGGTAAAGGTGTCAGGGCGCACTAAATCTGAGGGCATGCTGACTCCCACCTTGCTGCCCCCATCTGCCTGACTGGTCACAACTAGACTATTGTGTAAGAACTCAAACAGTTCGTTAAAGTTGTGGTTCTTCAGAAGCAAGATGCGTTCTTTGTCAAAGGTTTCAGCCATCTTTTCTGAACTAAAGCCATCAACTCCGAAGCAATATCCTACAACTGCATTTCGTGTTTCTGCTGTCTGCAGGCGCGATGTTGCCTGTTGAACTTCTATTCTGTCGGTTGGCTCACCATCGGTGATGCAGATAATCCAAGGGCAGCGATACTCAACACCTGCCATCTTCAATCGCTGCTTATACTCATCGATTAAATCAAGTGAATAGTTCAGTGCTGCCCCCATTGAAGTTGTGCCTGCAGCCCGCAGCGGAGCAGGGTCAGCGATTTCTGCAACGGGATGAAAGTTGTGCACCAATTCAGGCGTACAGTTAAAAGCCACTATTGCAGCGTCAATAATAGTCCCCAGTTCATGCCCGCGCCAACTATGAAGAAAGGCACGCAGCCCTGTGTTAAGTTGGTCAATTTTATAGGGCGCACTCCCCCAGCCCATTGACTCAGAAGTATCTAGCATCAAAACTACCGGTTGATGGATTCTCCCCAAGTCTACTGGGTCGCCACCTTTAAAGATTTCTTGTTCAGTTCCCATGTTCTTTCTCCCCCTCTTTGCAGAAAATCAATACTT
Source organism: Coriobacteriia bacterium (assembly GCA_009785705.1). Lineage (GTDB taxonomy): Bacteria > Actinomycetota > Coriobacteriia > WRKU01 > WQUG01 > WRBW01. Next base: position 12,284 of record WQVS01000010.1, on the reverse strand, counting down.
TATTACAGCAAAGTTAAATAGCGGGAGAAAGGAGCTCAACCCAAATGCCTAATATTTAGGCATTCTTGATGCTAGAAATCGTGCCTACTTGATAAGTACTTTATGTATACTACGTACTTGATGGTTGAAATTCAGCAAATAGACCGCCCTCTGGCTGCCAAAATACTTAACGAATATGGTGATAATCCCCTACTTCGCAGTATTGATTTTACTGAAGCTGAGTCATTGCTGATTGGCTCATTTTATGGGGCTGGATGTGGTACCGAAATGAATGTTATAGATGAGAATCTTTATGGGTCAGCCCATCTACTGGCTGACTATCTGACAACTACTGACCCTAAGGATATTTCTATTCCTGCACTACTTTTAGAAGGCTCACTACACTACAGCTTCAAGTCTGAAGCAATGAACCCCCCCCCCTTAACAGCAACAGTTGAGGCACCAATTGTAAGTTATTTTGTACCTTTTGATTTAGATGCTTCTATCATCTATCCTGACATTGCTACAAGTCCCACATCAAAAGGTATCGTTTTTAACCCTGTGACCTTCAAAGAAGTTAGTTATCGAAATCCTCAAATGTTTGATGTCATACTGAAAGACCGTGAGAGGATGTACGCCATGCTTCTCAAGTGGCTTCCCGTAAATGCTCTTGCATCGACTAGCTATCGTATCGCACGGCTCTTGATGGCTCGCTTGCCTGAGGTCTGCAAAGCAGAAGAAACGATTACTCTTACACAGGCTGAAATCGCCGGGAGTTTATACTGTTCGCGAGCAACTGTAACAAAAGGAATATCGCACCTCTACGACAAAGAAATCATTCGTCCAGGATATAAAGAGATTATAGTCAATACAGAAAAACTGAAAGCCTACATCAAAAACACTTAAGCCAATCCTTGGAAGTAAAAGATGCACGCAGTGAATGAGCTAGCTATTCAACAACGATTTTTCTCTCTTTATCAGCACAATCCGTTAAGTACAAGTTGATAAGATTTTGGTAAGGAATTCCTGTCTCACCTGCTTGCCTTTTAAAGTAGTCAATAGTGTCTGCATTGAGCCTAATGGTTACCTGTTTACGTATTTTTCCTACATAAGGGTTTGGTCTCGAATTGCTAAAGTCATATTCGTCGCGCATATCCATGTCCTTTCCGAAATTTGAAATAGCTGATTATTTCGGCTTTTGTCGCTTTCCGTGCTGAGATAATCCTTATTGCTTCATCCTGATTTCGATAGCAATGACAAACTATTAGTAAACGAGGCTTACTGCTCATCCCTAAGATAAGAAAGCGCCGCTCGCTCTCTGGATGATTAGGATCATCGGTAATGCGTGCCCACAAATCATCAAAGACTGTCGAGGCTTCACTAAAACTAACTCCATGTTTTGCAATATTGGAGCTTGCCTTGTTATAATCCCATTCGAAATGTATTGCTTTCATAAGTATACCATATCTTTCTTATAAGTATAATTACCATCAGTTCCCACCTTTCTGTATCCACAAAGAGACAAAATTGGCACCTGCTAGAAGAAAGCATAACAACTGGCTATTAAAACTTGATTGTAGAATTGTTAAGCAGGGGCTAAGTCTAGGCTAAATAGGGGCTAAGTGAGCGCTAAGCAGCTGTTAAGTCGGCATGTGAAATCTTGAGCTATCCAAGGTAACGAATGGGTGTGCTTGGAGGATACTTGCTCTGCTCCCTCTGCTCTCTGTCTTATACTAGTGCGTATGCGAGAGAACGACCTTATACTTGAACGCTACCGGGTACTAGAACAACTGGGCTCTGGGGGCTTTGCTTCTGTTTATCGTGCCTTTGATGAGCGCATTGCACGTCGCGTTGCCATCAAGGTGCTACCGCTGCGCACTACCCGCGGAAAGGACGCCTCCAAAACAGCGAACTCAAGACTGGGCGACGCAACTTTGCTGGGGCTTGAAGAAGCCCGCACTGCTGCCATGTTGTCCCATCCTGCCATCGTGTCTCTCTTTGACTTTGAGGTAGACACACAACGCGGTGTTGCCTACCTGATAATGGAAGACATCGACGGCCTAACAGTTGCCGATATCCCCAGTGAATACCTCAGCCATGAGGTCATTGCTGCTATCCTGAAGGCAGTTGCTGACGCGCTTATCTACGCGCACAAAAATGGGGTGCTGCACCTAGATGTAAAGCCCGCAAATATCCTCATTAATCAAGAAGGTCAGATAAAGCTGGCTGATTTCGGTCTAGCCCAACTGTCACACATTGGACAGAGCAGCGCCAACAACAGCACAAACACGACTAAACACGGCAAAGCTATCGCAGGCACAATCGGCTACATGCCTCTGGAACAGCTTTCAGGCGACGAGGTCTGCGAAGCCACCGACCAGTGGGCACTTGCGGCTGTCATCTACGAACTGCTCTCAGATGAATATCCCTATTTTGAAGAAGTCTCGCGCAAGGAAAACATCAACAACATGCTTAAAGCGCAAGAGACGGACGAGGTCGCCCTGCTCGACCTAGACGACCTTGTCTTGGAAGGCATCTTCACGCGCGCACTTGCCCGTAATCCAGAGGCCCGCTTTGACAGCGTCAAAGACTTTTACGATACCCTACTAATCGAATTAGGTGACCGCGCAGCCGCAACAACAGGCAAGCGCGAACTAAAGAAGCTCATCCCAAATCTCACCAATGATGAACCCGATGAAGGCACGGACAGGCTCCCCCGCCAAAGGCAAGTTGCCAGCCACCGTGAAACACGCAGCCCTAAGGGATGCTTACGCAGCGTCTTAAGTACCACCTTCAAAGCAGTCACAGGAATCGCGCTGGCAGTCTGCCTGATTGCCTGGATTGCACCTGACATATTACTACTAAGCGGTAACAATCGCTGGGCAGTAGTCCAGGTAGCTGGTGCTGTCTTTATAATTGGGGCACTATTAGGATTATTGCTAGCAGCTAACCGCGCTAGGCGTCGCGGATAGAAATGACATACCGATGAAGCTATTAAGAGATTTTGAATCAGGTCTAGGAACTGTTGTAGAAGGGACGTTTGGAGCAGTGTTTCGATCACCAGTGCAACCCGCAGAGCTTGCTCGGGCTGCTGCGAAAGAGATGACGCGGTCACGCAAGTTGGGACTGGGCAAGATGCACGTGTCAAACGTGTACTTTATCTTCATATCGCCCCGTGACGGGGAAAGCATGGGTGACCTAGCCCCCACCATCGAAGGGGAACTGGAAAGTCACCTGCTTGCCTTTGCGCGGGAACGCGACTATTCCTTTGTTACCCGTCCTGTCGTGCGCTTCTCCGTTGATGAGGCACTAAAACGTCAGGGTAAGTTCGATGTTATCGGTCAACAGATGAGTGCTGAAGCCATCTATGCGGAGCTAGGCCATGTGCCCGGCGTTACTGATGAAATTGAAGCAGTACAGCACAGGGCAGCACCTGCGCCTACCCCCGCAAGGGTAGAGGCTGAACAGATGCCCGAACTTCAGCTAAATGACCCACCGCCCACGGCTCTACCCTTTACTCCCCCCGCAGATTCTTGGGGGGCCGCAGCCCCACTTTCGACAGATGCAGACTTTGAAGGAGGACGTCCCCCTACCGCTGTCTTAGCCGGCGGAGCAGCAGCAATCCCGGCGACCCCAGCAGCAGCACCAGCGACCCCACCCGCAAAGCCCAGCATAACCCGTATTGGTAGCCTTGTAATGCCCGACCAGGGCGAAGTCGAACTAGACCCAGGTCGCAGCTACATAACAGGTCGCCAAAGCAGTTGCGACCTACCTGTAGCAGACGCCAACATATCACGCCAGCACGCAGAGTTCTTCTGGGACGGCGAAGGTTGGTCCCTGCGTGACTTAGGCTCAACCAATGGCACCAGTGTTAACGACCAAAAAGTAAGCGGTGCAATAGAGCTACACGACGGAGACCATATTACCTTGGGAATCTCAAGGCTTATCTACCACGAAACTAGCAGAATGGCTTAGCCGTGATAGATGTCTTATTGTTTGCAGGGCGGATATTACTGGTCGCGCTCCTCTACATTTTCTTACTCTTTGCTATTAAGGCGGGGGTTGGGCTGGTTCGCAGTGGTAGTCGCTCTAAGAAGGGTACGCAACTCAGCATTGTGATTACACAGGGGCCTAGTGCCCTGCTGGGAACAACGATGCCCATCAACAGCAGCATTGTCATCGGGCGTGCCCCTGGTAGTGACATCTTTGTTCCAGATGATTTGATTTCTGGCAAACATGCGCGCATTACTCCCATTCCTGATGGGGCGATTATTGAAGATTTGAACTCTACTAATGGAACTTTGCTGAACGGATTGCCCGTCACCATACCTGAAAATCTTATGGTCGGCGATAAAATATCAATTGGACTGCTGGTACTGGAAGTAGATGGTCGATGAGCAAAAAACGTAGTCGGAATGCTGTTCCTTTTGCAGCATTGACCCATGTGGGAAATGTTCGTGCCTTGAATGAAGATTCGTTACTGGCACTGCCGCCTCTGTACGCTGTGGCTGACGGCCTAGGTGGACATGAATCAGGGGAAGTTGCCTCTGCGCTAGCCATTGATACCCTGCGTGACCATGCCCCAAAGCATCCTGATGCTGTAGCGCTGGCTCGTGCAGTTCAGTCAGCTAATCAGACAGTTATTTCTGGCATTGTAAAGGGTCTTGGCCGCGAAGGTATGGGCACAACCATGACCGCCGTTATGCTGGAAAGCGGCCGTGCCGTCTTTGCTCAGGTCGGTGATTCACGCGCTTACTTGCTGCGTAACCGCAGACTATCCCAGGTCACAGAAGACCATTCTGTCGTGGGCGAGATGATGCGCAGTGGACACCTAACTGCCGAAGAGGCACGCAGGCATCCGCAACGCAGTGTCATTACCCGCGCACTGGGCAGTGACCCCAATCTGAATGTTGATACCTTCGATGTAACTATCCTGCGCGGAGACCGCCTGCTCGTCTGCACCGACGGCCTAAGCACCATGGTCGAAGATGCAGAAATCGAACAAATCTTAAGCAGCAGTCTTGACCCCAACCATGCTGCTGAAAAACTAGTACAGGCAGCACTTGATGCTGGTGGTAACGACAACATTAGCGTGATAGTCGTTGACGTCAATGAAGAGCAGGGCGCAAATGCCGCTGCACTAAAAGCCATGAAGCAGAAAAAGCCCCGCTCAAAACTATGGTTGTGGGCGCTTATTTGGACAGCTCTTGTTGCTGCTGCCGTAGCGGGCGTCTACTTCTTGACCATGAACTACATCGAAGAACGCGCCTACCTAAACAATCAAGACGGCATCATCTACATGCATAAAGGGGTGCCTGGGGAAATTCTGGGCTTTAACTTAACCCTAGCCTCTGCCCCAACAGTGGTGGAGTTTGACCTGTTAGCCCCCGAGTTCCAGGCAAGCATTGGCCTAGAGCCCACTTTTGAGAACATCGATTATGCCTGGGCAGAACTTGAGATGATGGTGGAGCGCTCTCCCCTATACTTTGATAGCGCAGAGAGGCTTATCTACGACGGCTTGCTGGCTGAAGAGAGCAGTGACGATGCCGCCGAAAACGGCGATGGCGATAGTGATGGCGACAGCGAATCTTCAAGCAGCGATGACGAAGAGGGCGACCGCCCTTAAGGGGATGTCCCCAGCAAAGGCATCACGATGGGAACCCGGCGAAATACTGAAGCTCTACTGCTGATTGCAGCGGCACTGCCCGTCTTGCTTCTGTTTGCCATTGTTGGCACACAGGCCGGGGGCGATTTCTCCTGGGAATATCTTGCTGTTCCTGCTGCACTCTTTCTTGCCTTTGGTCTAACACACATCGTATTGCGCCTTCGCGCACCAGGGGCAGACCCTGTTCTGCTGCCTATAGCCTTTGTGCTTTCAGGTACTGGTCTTGCCGTCCTAACTCGCCTGGCTGCTGATGAAGTTATGGGACAGGTCGTTCTGCTTTTTGTGGCCATTGCCGCGATGATATTTGTACTGTTTGCAGTACCCAAACTAGAGCGACTGTCAGACTACAAATACACCATGTTCCTAGGCTGTGTCATATTCCAAATACTACCCTTCATTCCTGGTATAAGCAGAACCCGTCACGGTGCCACGCGCTGGATAGAAATCGCAGGTTTTTCTTTCCAGCCAGGGGAAATTGCCCAGGTACTCCTCATCCTCTTCCTTGCAGGATACTTGGCAGAGAATCGCGAACTTCTCAGCATTTCGACCAGACGATTCTTTAACGCAATTCCCTTCCCCGAACCGCGCACTTTAATGCCGCTGATAATCATGTGGGCAATCTCATTCATCATCATGGTATTCCAGCGCGACCTAGGGGCATCGTTTCTCTTCTTCAGCGTATTCCTTGCAATGATATATGCTGCCACGGGACGCTTTCTCTACGTTGTCTCTGGGCTGGGGCTCTTTGGGGCCGGTGTCTATTTTGCCTACCATAATTTTACGCATGTCCAAGTACGTGTCGCCAACTGGATTGACCCTTTTGTTGACCATGTAGGACAGGGCTATCAGCTAGTTCAGTCCCTCTATGCCTTTGCGGCAGGCGGTATCTTTGGACTGGGGCCGGGCAATGGTCTACCCCACCGAATCCCAGCTGTAGAGGACGACTTCATCTTTGCAGCCATTGGCGAAGAGCTTGGTCTCTTGGTCGCAGCAGTCATCATTTTCTGCTTCCTGATACTAATCTATCGCGGCCTGTCCATTGCATCTCGTGCAAAATCTGACATGGCTGCCTTCACTGCCGTGGGCATCGTTGCATCCCTAGGCTTCCAGGTCTTTGTAATCGTTGGCGGAGTAACCCGCCTTATCCCCATGACGGGCGTGACCCTACCCTTTATATCGCGAGGAGGAACCTCGCTGCTAGCAGTGTTCATCTTGCTGGCACTGCTCTTGCGGGCAGGGGATGAAACCACAGGCATCGAATCTGAAATGAAGTCTACTGGGGGACTTATGTCAGTTCTTGGGCGTGTAGCCCTGGGCAAGCGCCTTACCGTTCTTGCTCTGTTTTTCTCTGCGCTGATGCTGGTGCTGGTGGGCAACTTAACCTGGCTACAAGTGATTAACGCACGCCACCTAAACAACCACCCCCTAAACACTCGCAACCTAATGATAGAGGCGCGTAATCCGCGCGGGGCAATACTGACCTCTGATGGCATAGTTCTGGCAAACAGCATGCCCATTGCCCCCGAAGAAGGCAGCGGTAGAGCTGTCACCTATCAACGCATCTATCCCGAAGGCAGCTTAGCAGCGCATATTGTAGGCTACCACTCTGAGCGCTTTGGACGTGCAGGTATAGAGGCTGCCACCAATGATGCACTGACAGGACAGCGCAGTTTTGGTAGCTGGAATGATGCCTTCGATGCAGCACTGGGACATCCCATTCCCGGCAATGACGTCGTGCTGACTATAGACTCACGCGTACAACGTGTTGCTGAAAGTGCTTTAGAAGGAAATCGGGGGGGCGTGGTCGTCCTTGACCCGCGTACTGGTGCCCTGCTTGCTAGTGCCTCAAATCCGACCTACGACCCTAATACGGTAACTGATTCCTGGGATGAGCTACAGGGAGACGACTCTGCTCCCCTGCTGGATCGCGCCAGACAAAGTCTTACTGCACCGGGATCGACCTTTAAGACGGTCAGCCTTGCAGCCGCCTATGAAAATGATATCGCCAACCCAGATACCGTGTATCCAGCACCAGGTGCTATGGATATTGGGAATGCTCCGGTAACTAACTTTGAGCGCAGTGAATTTTCCTCTGCCAATCTGCAAACTGCGATGGCCTGGTCAATCAATACTGTCTTTGGTCAGCTATCGGTAGATGTTGGGGCAGAAGGTCTGGTACAGCAATCAGAGGCCTTTGGCATTAATCGCAGAATTCCTTTTGAACTAAGCATCAGCAATTCGCTTATGCCTCAGCCAGAAAACATGACCACTTGGGAACTGGCCTGGGCAGGCATTGGACAACCTGTTGGCGAACACGACGACGACAATCCCGGACCGCAAGTAACCGTATTCCAGATGGCACTAGTTGCTGCCGGCATTGCCAATGACGGAGTAGTCATGCGTCCCTATGTGGTAGATCACGTCAGTGCTGCTGGCGGACAGCGCTCTGTACTAAGCCAGACCAGACCTACGCAGTTTTCTCGTGCTACAAGCGAAGAAACGGCTCGCCTTGTTACTGATTCTATGATTCAGACTACCAATGCTGGAACAGGTGGGCTTGCTGCCATTCCTGGCGTACAGGTCGCTGGCAAAACAGGAACGGCAGAAGTCGGCAGAGATGTGCCCAGTAACGCATGGTACATTGGGTTTGCTCCTGCTGAAAACCCAACAGTTGCTGTTGCCGTAATGGTAGAGGGAGCCGGCCAGGGCGGGCGATCTGCTGCCCCTGTTGCGCGCCAAGTTATGGAGGCTGCGCTACAAGCCCAAGATTAAGCTGCGCAGTGCAAGGGGCCGCAAGGGGGAAATAGTAAGAGAATTGACCAATAAGTGTGCGCTAAAGGGCACATTTTGTATTACAATTACAAGGATAATTTGAAGTTCAAATTTCCTGCCACTTTAATGAGGAGAACACTGTGCAAAACGTATTAGTTGGCAAGCGCTATCGCCTAACAGAAAAAATTGGCTCAGGCGGTATGGCTGACGTATATAAAGCTATTGATGAAAACTTGGCGAATCGTCCTGTTGCAGTGAAGTTAATGCACCCGCAACTAGCAAGCGATCCTAGCTTTGTTGCACGCTTTCAGCAAGAAGCGGCTGCTGCTGCCAACTTGCAAAATCCCTATATCGTTAATATTTATGACTGGGGCTCAGAGACTCTGTCTGATGGGTCGCAAATATACTACATCGTCATGGAATACGTTCGTGGCGAAGATTTAAAAAGCATCATCAAGCGCACGGGCGCTCTGCCCAGTGGTAAGGTGGCAGAAATCGGTGCCATGGTCTGTGCTGCTCTAAACGTCGCACATGGTTATGATATTATCCACCGCGATATCAAACCTCACAACATCATGGTCTTGCCTGATGGCAATATTAAGGTCATGGACTTTGGTATTGCTCGTGCAGGAAACTCTCAAATGACGCAAACGGGAAGCGTATTGGGTTCTGCTCATTATGTTTCTCCGGAACAGGCGCAGGGTCGCGACCTGAATGGGGCAAGTGACCTCTATTCGCTCGGTGTAGTTTTGTATGAGGCATCAACGGGGAAAATGCCCTTTGACGCAGATACTCCGGTTGCTACTGCCCTGAAGCAAGTGCAGGAACAGGCAGTGCGTCCTACCTCTGTTAATCCCAATATGGATCCCAATCTGGAACAAGTCATCGGTTTTGCCATGGCAAAGGATCCCCGTGCACGCTACTCAACAGCTGATGCCATGCGCCGCGATTTGCTACGCGTTGCAAAGGGTGAGCCCATTATGGGGGCACACGGCAATATGGACAATGACGCAACACAAGTAATGGGCGGAGTCGTCCCCATGGGTGGACCGCGCGGAGCCCAGGACATGGACGGAACAACCGTTATGCCTGCAGTAGATGCGGGCACTGCCCCTGCTGGGGCTGCCATAGGGGCTGGACGCACTATCGAGCCAGAACCGGCAAAGAAGAAGAATAAGGCCTGGGCATGGATTGGAATAGTTCTGGCACTGATTGCTGCTGCAGGAATTATTGCTTGGCAACTAGGCGTATTCGATGCGCCTGAAGAGGCTCCTGATGAAACAGTGATTATGCCCAATGTAACGCGCATGACCGAAGAGGCGGCACGTGACATATTGCTTGATGAAGGCATTGCTGTGATTGTTCCTGAGGTCGACGAAGATGCAAGCGCTGGAGGCGAATTGGCAGATGCCCTTACTCCCCCAGAGCCCAATGAGGACCTTATTGTTATCGAGTACGAATACAATGAAGAAGTACCCCCTGGCTATGTCATCAGGCACACCCCTGCAGAAGGTGCCGAATTACAAGATCCTGCCAATACTGAAGTTGTGCTCGTAATTAGTGAAGGTGAAGAGCTCTTTGAAGTGCCCGATTTGGTAGGCATGACTCTTAACGAGGCACGCAACGCCGTGTCAGATGCTGACTTCCGCATTGACCACAGTACCGAAAATCACGACACTGTTCCAGAGGGACAGATTATCAGCCAGAACCCAGAAGCAGGAACTGAACGTCCTAGTGGCGCACAAGTAAATGTCATAATTTCAGGCGGCATTGCAAGTGTTGCCATACCCGATGTAACCGGGCTAACAAATCAAGAGGCAACCAGCCGCATCCGCGATGCAGGACTGAATCCGCAAGAAGGAACTGCCGAATACAGTGACAGTGTGCCTGAAGGGCGCGTTATCCGCCAAGAACCAAGTCCTGGTGCGGGCGTATCGATACAACAAGGAGCTACTGTTACCTTCTTTGTCAGCAGAGGGCCAAGGCCTCCAGAGATGGTTGAGGTGCCCAATGTATCAGGAAGAAATGAGGCCGCTGCAAGACGAGCAATACAGGAGGCGGGGCTTCTTGTGAGAAATGTCAGCCATGCCGAAGGTGCGCTAGGAGAAGTCATAGGACAAACTCCGGCAGCAGGCCAAAGAGTCCAGCCCGGCAGTAACGTAGACATCACCATAGGATCTGGAACATCCAGCGAATAGTCGGCTAGCGGTTCGTGGTTCGGCTGTTGCGTGCTGTAGCTGCACCGCAAGAACTTTGCAGGCTATACTGCCGTACTGTTCTTACCCCAACTCTGCAAGACAGCAAGCAAGCCTACCCATCATGTGCCTCCGTAGCTCAGGGGATAGAGCACAGCTCTCCTAAAGCTGGTGTCGCAGGTTCGATTCCTGCCGGGGGCACCATCTGCCGGACGTTGGCTTCGCCATCACTGCACTCCACTCGCTAGAACATTCGCAAGCGATGTTCGCTCATTCCGTTTGTGCTCGAATCGTCCCGGGGCACCATTTAACAATGGCTTAATGGTGGCTTAGCACTCTTGGGTACTATGGAAGCATGGATATCGCTTCTTCTATAGTTATGGTTCTTCTCTTTGGACTGCTAGTTTGGCTCTCTTACTTTGACATTTTAGAGCGCAGGCTACCTAACCAATTGGTGCTTGCTGTTGCGGGTCTGGGGCTTGGGCTTGCGCTGTGGAGGAGCATGTCCTTGTCTAGTCTGCTTCCCTTGCAAGGCTCATTGCTAGGAATGCTACTTGCTGCAGGACCTGCTCTACTCTTTTCGCTACTTTATTATTGGCTACGCAAAAGAGATGGCTTTGGGGCCGGGGATATTAAACTGCTTGCTGCTTTAGGGCTCTTCTTTGGACCAATGGGTATTGCGCTATTGCCTCTTGCTTCGCTCATGGCTACCCTTGTCACTCTTCCCCGTTTGCTATTTTCAATAGATAAGACCCGATGGCGGACGATTGCCTTCGGGCCTTATCTTTCATTAGCGGCTTTTATCTTGCTCTTTACAGTACAAGTATTATGACCGCGAAATGGATTAGTTCAAGCTTTTAGCAGTTGCGACCTATAAGCTTAAAGTACGCTTTAGGATGAATGCATACAGGGCAGATTTCAGGAGCCTCTGTACCATCATGGTCGTGACCACAGTTCATGCAGCGCCATACTGCGGCTGTTGGCTGCTTGAAAGCCTCATCATTCTCTAGGTTATTTACTAGGTCGCGATAGCGATCTTCGTGGTGCTTTTCAATCTTTGCAACACCATCCATAAGTTCTGCAATAGCATCGAAGCCTTCTTCACGAGCGTCCTCAGCCATGTTCTTATACATGTCAGTCCACTCAAAGTTTTCGCCTGCTGCAGCATCAGCCAGATTCTCAAGAGTCAGAGGAAGCACACCTGGAGTCTCACCACCTGACATAAGAATTTTAAACCACATCTTTGCGTGCGCCATTTCATTATGAGCAGTTTCCTCAAAGACATCTGCCATGTAGTTTAAGCCTTCTTTTCTGGCCTGACCAGCATAGTAGGTATACTTATTTCTAGCCTGGCTTTCGCCAGCAAAAGCAGCTTTTAGATTTGCTTCAGTTTTTGAACCCTTGAATTCCATAATTGCTACCCCTTTCAAAGAGCATAAAAAGTATTTAACACCTGCAATCATACTACAAATTGACCTTAAAAAGCACAATAAATAAGAATCATTACTATTTTATTAGATTAGTGGCTAGCATGAAGGTAAATGTCCAAACAAATAAATCATCGCAAGAGTATAATACCCCTGCGATGACTAGGCAAAAGAAGCACTCTTCATGTCCCTGTTGATAGTTCTTGTGGATGAGGGGGAAAGAGTATCTTCTAACTTAAGAGCTTA
>WQVS01000009.1 GCA_009785705.1 Coriobacteriia bacterium | reverse complement strand
TAACATGCCCGCAGCCTCGAATCCTGCGCCGAACTCTATTCCGCGTACGGCAGGAACGGCAAAGACTGCCTGCGCTAGCTGATTTTCGATGCCGGCAAACATCGGGGAGCCTGCACCTATGGGTAGACCAATAGCAGCACACTCTATGACTCCGCCTACGGAATCGCCCTCTGCTGCTGCGTCAAGCATTGTCTGCTGCATGGCTTCTGCTACTGCACTGTCATTGACGGGAAAATCGTCATACCTAAGGTCGGTAGCGCTTATATTTAGAGGGTCATAAGGTTTGTCCAGCACATTGTAGATTTGCTCTATGTGCGCCCCGATGTGAACATCCCATCTTTCTAAAAGCTGCATGCAGACGGCGCCCGCGAAACAGAGTGCTAGGGTCATACGTCCTGAGAAATGGCCGCCTCCGCGGAAGTCCTGTGCCCCGTAGTGTTTTTCATTTGCATAGTAATCTGCATGAGATGGTCTGGGTACCGTGCTCAGCGCATCATAATCTTTTCCGCGAACATTTGCGTTTTCAAAAAGAGCGCAGAGTGGTGCCCCACAGGTCATACCATCTACCAAGCCCGAAACAATACGGGGGGCATCTGCTTCTGCGCGTGTTGTTGAATAAGCATTCTGTCCGCCGCGTCTACGATTAAGAAAGGCTTGAATTTGCTGCATGTCCAGACTATAGCCAGCAGGCAGTCCATCGATAACCACGCCTAGCATCTCTGAATGCGACTGGCCAAAGACTTGCAGTTTAATATTATGTCCAAAGCTTGATGACATACTTAGCTTTCCTTCCTGTTTTCCTTCAGTAAGTCTGGGCTAGGGGTTCTAGACTAGTGGTAACCCAAAAGGCTTCCCAATAAGCCTGCAGGACGTCTTTTGACGCGACCCCCTAAGGTGCAAAAATCTTCAAAGAAGTGTGCGTAAGTTTTTGCAACAGCCTGTGCGCCAAGGATTGTGACAGGTGCGTCTGCAAAACTTCCTGCAATAGCGGCAGCCATTACAATGCGGTGGTCATTGGCCCCATTGACCTTAGCCCCACCCGGGATACTACCTGTTCCGTGGACTATTAGGGCCAGCTTATGATTTTCCCATTCCTTATACATTGCCTCTTCATCAAGAGGGTCTAGCTCATCAACTGGCGTCCAGGTTTCATCTATTGGTCCAAGCTCGACCTTACAACCCAGAGCGTCGAGCAAGGCGAAAGTTGTCTTTATGCGATCGCTTTCTTTTATGCGCAGGCGCTCTATTCCCGTTATGGTTGTCGTGCCTTTTTTTAGGGCTGCGTATACACTTAAAATCGGCACTAGGTCGGGAACGTCAGTGGCGTCGATGTGTTGCTTATCTTTTAGTTCGAGAAAAAGTCTATCGCGCTGAAGCGAATCAGGGTTGAGACCCGCGACCTCCACATTTGCCGCAAGCCAAAAGGCAGAGTTTGACCAGTCCCCCTCGACCTCTATAGTGCCCGGAGACTGATAACTTTGTCCGCCTTTAATGTGATAGCGATTTGCTCCATCGTGGTCAATAATAATGCCAAACTGAGCTAAGACATCAAGTGTCATATCAATATAGCCTACGGATTGTAGGGGTGAGGTTAGCTCTACTGTGCTCTCCCCCTCTAGCAGGGGCAAGGCAAAGAGTAGACCCGATATATATTGTGAACTTTCATCACCAGGAAGCTGATAATGGCCAGATTGCAATTGCCCTTTCCAACTAAGCGGTAGCTTGTACTGGTCGAATTGGACAGCTTCGCCTTGCTCAAGTGATTTACACAAAGTTTCAAAGGGGCGCTTGAGCAAGCTACCTGTACCTGTCAGGGTTCCCTGGTCGTGAAGTGCCGTAAGTACGGGCAGGAGGAGCCGTGCGGCTGTACCACTCTCTTCGCAATTGACGATGTTTTGAGCCTCATGGCTGCTTGCGTCTAAAGTTGGAATGGCTGGCGATGGGGAGTCTAGCTCCGCTGAAGCTGGAGATGCCTCATCTGCTGACAGTGTTGAGTTAGGAAAAATCTCAACGGAATTGTCATCAAAGCTAACATCGAAGGCACTTCCCGCACTTTCTAGCGCCAGGAGCGTTGCGTAGATATCACCCGACATAAACTGCGGCTCTAGCGCAATCTTTGTGGGCTTATCGCAAAGAGACGCTGCAATGAAAATGCGCTGAGCATATGACTTTGAAGGAATCGCCGCGATTGAGCCAGAAAGTGCCTGTGGCTCTACCTGCAAGTTGTAGGGCCGTCCATTTTCCATTATGAATGATGCTGTTGCCATGGACGCTTCCTCCGCCGCTTCTGCCGCCTATTGCTGGGCTGCTTAACCGTATTGCTGCTTTGCCTGCTTACCTTCTGCAAGGAGAGCAAGCATCTTTTGTTCGTCGCCTTCTTCCAATACTTGAACGTATTCTTCCAGGCGTGTGCGCAGTCCTTCGATTTCTTCTATAAGGTTTTCACGATTTGCCATGAAGAGCTCTGTCCACATGGGTTCGTTGAGGAAGGCTACACGGGTTAAATCTTGGTAGCTTCCTGCTGAAAAGCCTAGCTGCTGCTTTGCTGTTTCACTGCGGATGAAAGCGCCTGCGACTACATGAGGCAGCTGCGAAGTAAAGGCGATTACGCGGTCATGCTCTGCGGCACTGGTGATGGTTATTTTGAGAAAGCCTATGCCGGTGAAGAGCATTTCTGCTGCCTTTAGGGCAATGATGTTAGTGTGCTCATCGCGGCAGAGAATCATCGTTCCGCCACTAAAGAGGTGAGCGAAGGAGTGATCGTAGCCTGTGCGTTCGATACCCGTCATGGGGTGACCACCTACGAAGTAGAGGTCGCGCTTTGCAGCTTCTGCAGAAAGCTCTGTGCAGATTTCTGCCTTTACGCCAGCGCAGTCGATGATGACCGTACCTTTTTTAAACTTATCCCAGTGGGCGCGCACGAAGTCAACAGTTGCCTCTGGATAGAGGGCAATCAGTACCATGTCACATTCGCTTAGCTGTGCAGGCGGTGCCGCTGTTTGTACAGTACTGCTATCAGTACCTGATAGGGCAAGTGCTGCGTCAAGGACGCCCTCTGCCAGGGCCTGCTTCACCACATTTGGGTTGATGTCATGGCCTAGTACTCGGTTTGCCGTGTTGACCTTGAGCGCCTTTGCCAATGAGCCACCAATAAGACCCAGTCCGACAATACCGACTGTCTTATCGTCGGCAAAAGTAGGCTTACTGGAAAGTAATGCTGTGTCGTCCATGTGTTGTGCTCCTTACTGCTTAAGGGTCAAGGGCGCGGGCTGCGACCGGGAACGAAGTGTTGCGGATTGTTACGGGGTGTTGCGGTCTGCTGCGGGCTGCCGCAGAGTGTCGTGGGCTGGTACATGTTAAGTCTTAATCTAACTATTACACTGACCAATGGCTATGCGCATTGCATCAATGTCTTTTGCTAGCCTGTCGAATTCTTCTGGGGTTATCGACTGCTGTCCGTCGCAGAGTGCTGTCTTTGGGCTGTTGTGCACTTCGATGAGTAGACCGTCTGCCCCTGCTGCAACGGCAGCAAGTGACATCGGTCGCACGTAGCGCGCTACCCCTGTCGCGTGACTGGGGTCTACCACTACAGGTAGATGTGACAGCTCTTTAATGATAGGAATGGCAGAGAGGTCCAAAGTGTTACGAGTCAAAGGCTCAAAAGTACGTACCCCACGTTCGCAGAGAATGACCTGTTCGTTACCGCCTGCCATAAGGTATTCGGCACTCATGAGCAACTCTTCGATAGTTGCTGCAAAGCCACGCTTTAACAAAATAGGCTTTCTGATTTTTCCTAGTTCGCGCAGCAGGACAAAGTTTTGCATGTTGCGCGCACCTACCTGAATGACATCCACATCATCAAAGTAGTCAAGCTGATTCAAGTCCATGATTTCTGTCACGATGGGCAGCCCCGTTGCTTTGCGGGCTTCTTGTAGTAGCTCAATACCTTCTGCCTGCATTCCCTGGAACGCATAGGGGGATGTGCGTGGCTTGAAGGCTCCACCGCGCAAGGCTTGTGCCCCACTGCTCTTCACTGCTGCGGCTATGGCAGAGATTTGTTCTGGTGATTCAACAGAGCAAGGGCCTGCAATGGTCATGAAGTGACCACCACCTATTTTTGCCTCAAAGCTGTTGCCCTTGTCGTCACTGCTGCTTAGAGTGATTACTGAGTCCTGTGGATGGAATTTGCGATTAGCTTTCTTGAAGGGTTCTTGGATGCGCTTAACATCAGCGACGCAGTCTAGGGCGCGCAGCAGGTTGATATCTACTGTCGAAGTGTCGCCCACGAGACCCATGATGGTCGTGTTTGCCCCCTCGCTCATGTGAATCTCTAGACCCATGTTGCGTAACCAGGTCATTAGGTTTTCTAATTCTTGCTGATCGATTTCTGGCTTCAGAATAATAATCATGACAAATCCCTTAAGTTGACTGCATCTTTACTGCGGCGGCCTCGTATACCTACACGTACAAAACGATACTGTCCATAATAGCAAGAGAGCGCCCAGAACTGGACGCTCTCTTAAAAGTAATGTATTCGGCAGCTAGACGCCACTAGGCGACATTGGCTTCGCCTACACTGCGCTGCGCTCGCAATAGCATCCGCAAGCGATGCTTAGCTCGCTGCGCTTGTGTTAACTACTTTCGTAACTCCTGGAACGTTATCTTTCAAGGTGCACTCTACTTGTGATGCCATGGTTAGCCCTGCCATAGGACAACCTTTGCAAGCACCCTGTAGTTCTACAAGAACGGTTCCGTCATCTTGAATTTCTTTTAGTGCAATGTCTCCACCATCTGCCTGAAGGCGGGGGCGAATAGTTGCAAGCACTTCTTCAACAAGTTTTTTATCAATGGCCATGGAATGCTCCTTAATCTAATCAGGAAATTAATAACGAGTCCTAATATAATAACAAACTAATCACTGTTGTCAGTTAATTCTGGCTTTACGTAGTCCCTGGTTGTGATTTCGCTCTGTTCTGCTGTTGGTAGTTCTTTGCTTATGTCTAGTCTTTGTAGCTTGTGCGCCTGGACGAGTACCCTCGTTTCAAGAGTTGCGGCAAAAGAATTGTAGCTGTTGATGGTACTGTCGAGGCTTCTTTTTAGGGTGTTGCTCTTTTTGGCAAGATTTGCCATGTGGCTGAGTAGCTGCTTACCCACGTCTACAATTTCTTGGGCGTTTTCGCTTGCTTCTTGCTGCTGCCAAGCATAGGCAATAGACTTTACTATCGACCATAAGGTGACAGGACTTGCCAGAGCTACACGCTGAGAGAAAGCATAGTCCACTAGTTGCGGATCTGCCTCTAGCGCCGCAGAAAGCAATGCTTCTGCAGGTAGGAAGGCAACTACAAAATCAGGAGCACCGTCCAGGGATTCACCATATTCCTTGCGTGAAAGTATCTTTACGTGGTCCTTTAGTGCCGCGGCATGCCCTTTGAGTAGCTCATCACGACGCAGTAAGTCATCGGGGCTGGCGCTAAGGGGTATCTCGCATGCTTTATCGTAGCTATCGAAAGGTACCTTTGCATCAATGGGCACAACCCGTTTATTGGGCAGCTTCAGGATAAAGTCTGGCCTGATGCGCGAACTGTCTCCCGAGCCTAGGGCGCTGGTTGATTGGCGGTCAAAATGCACACCTTCTATCAGGCCTGCGCTCTCAAAGATTTGTTCTAGCTGAACCTCTCCCCAACGGCCTCGGTCTTGTGATTTTGTTAGGGTACCTGCAAGTGTATTGGTAGTTGCCTGCAGCTGACCAATGGTTTTGTGCAAGTTTTCTTCCTGGCGCAGACGGGCTTCTTCCAGTTCTGCTATTTTTTGCTGCATGGTATCTACGCTTTTTGATACAGGAGCAAGTTTTTCTATTACTCTGTTTTCTTGCTCAATATCAAGTGCCTTTTGCTGGTTAAATTGTGCCAGCTGTGCTTCAGTTTTTGCCAACTGTTCTTGATAGGCCTGTGCCTGCGCCTGCGCACGTGCGTGAGATTCACGCAGGGTTGAGGCTTCTGACTGTACAGTGGCTAGGATAGTTTTAGTATCAGCAAATTCTGATTGTAGTGTTCGCTGGCTTTGTTCTAGTAGGTCTACTTGCTCTGCGCGCTGACGCAAAGGCTCGCTCTTTTTTTGTGCATTGAAGCCGGCAAGGGCAAAGCCTGCTACCGCACCTACTACAGCGCCAACTGTGAGAGCTATCACTAAAGCTACTACAGGTTCCATAGTTATCCTTTCAACTAGGGTTAAGCATAAGACATTGCAAGCCTATGACAGAGCGCATACAGTAAGTGCAAAAACATGGTGGAGAGGTTAAACTGCTCGTTTTCTAGTTATGCACATACATGGCAATACCACTAGCAACTGCCGCATTAAGGCTTTCTGCGCTTGGGCTTATCTTTATCCTGAACAGATGGTCACAAAGTGCTGTGGTTTGCTCACTTAATCCGCTGCCTTCACTACCTATTATAAGGGCAATTTTCTCAAACTGTCTTACTTCTTCGCTGCCTGATGAGGCGGTGCCTACCACGCTAAAGCCTGCTGCCTTTAAATCCTGAATGATGCCCTCAATAGAGCCATCTGCACTGAGGGTCGGAATATGGAATACTGACCCCATCGATGACCTGATTACCTTTGGTGAAAAGGCTGTGGCGCAGCCCTCGCCCAAAAACACTGCCTCATAACCCAAGCAGTGTGCATTGCGAATTATTGCACCGACATTTTTAGGGTCTTGGATGCCCTCTAGTACCGCCACTCTATTCAAGGTCGCTGTCTCAAGTTTGAAAATTGGTATCTCGAATACACCTAGAATGCCTTGACTGGTCTTGCACTCGGATAATGATTCGAAAAGGTTATCTGCAAATACAGTTAGCTTAGACCCATCTTCGTCTGCTATCTGAGGGTGAAGGTGAGTCTCGAAATAACTTTCGCTGACAATTGTGTACAGCAACTTCAGCCTGGAACGTGCTTCCTGATAGACTTTCTCGCCATCTGCTATGAGGCAATTGTCTCGCTTTCTGTACTTTGACTGTCCATAGGATTTGAGCTTCTTATAAAAGTCATTATCTCTACTACGTATAAGCTTGATATTTTCTGCAGGATATTCCATGGACTTAATCTATCATCCTAAAGAGTCTTTGAGTATTCAAATTAAAGCTACGCCAAGTGTTATCGTAGCGCTCTCTTTCAATGAAGGGCATTCTGCTATCGCCCACTGTGTAGAGAGATTCCTTTTCATCCAAGCCTGCAGCTCTCCAGCTAGAGAAATAGCCCCACTTTCCTTGAGTTTGGCGCATAATTGGAACATCTTCCCTTGTCCTAGAGAGCGCGCCGTGCAGTCTGTCAAAATCGGGCTGCAATTCTGGCCTTGCATCAAGCAGGCGATCTTCCATTTCTAGCAATACCCGAACAGAGTCGAACGATAAATGGTAGGCATAGTAGTTGAAGTCAACTCTTTGCACTTTTAGTTCTCCTGCAATTTGGCGCTCGAGATTGTAGCGAGCAATCAAGGTATCAGGCACAATGTAATTCATGCCCAGCAGCAAGACGAGAGCCGATAGCGCTGCGATTCTAAACAGGGGCGTTGCGCGCTTAGAAAGTAGTTCGCGCACAATGAAGAGTACAAACACGATTGCTATAAAGGTAATGTAGGCAAATACAAAAAGACGTAGCTGACTTAAACCAAATGCCTGCACGTACAACAACATGCGCGTAAGTGCAGATGCCAGCTGAATGGTTGACAGTGCCACAAGAGCGATAGTTAAAGAGCGCAGTACAAGACCTGCGCGACCTTCACGATGCGTAAAGTAGGCACTTATTGCGATGAGTGCGAAGTTAAACAGGGCTAAGGTCACCAATTCAAAGAATCCACTTCGCGCGTAATCAGCGTATATCAAGCCTAGACCTTCTGGAAGTGTGCCGCTAGTTCCTGCAAAGAGGAAGCGAAACTGTACAAGCGCATACACAAAGTACAGCAAGTTCACCATGAGCAGTAGGGTTGCTGAAAAGATTGAAGGGAACTTGAACTTGTTGCGCTTATTATCTGGGATAGGAGGTGCAACAGTCCCCGTATAGGGGTCTGAGGAAAAACTATGGTTGGAATTGGGGTCATAGTTGGGGTTGAGGCTGGGGTTGGGGTTGGCGTCATAGCTAGGATTAGGATTGGGACTAGGGGCAGCATTAGGCGGGGTGGAGCGCGCATAAACACCCTTCCCTAGCGTAATAAACTTTGCTTTGCCATATGACCAAAAGAAGCTGAGGACAAAGGGGAAAATTACTGCCATGATACTTGCATGCAGAATAATTGTGCCAATATTTAGATTGACAATAAACCTGACAACAGCATCTACCAAAGAGGCAAATACAGGGTCGGAGTGATACAGGAAAGTTCCCAGAACGGAAAGGAGCGGGACAGACACCAACAAGGCAAGCGCTACCTGTGCCGCTATGGTCTTTCTCCGCTTGATTTTCTTCTCGCGTTCAAAAGGACAGTCTGCTTGTGCATCTGGAGAAGTCTGGGTGGCATTCACTGGCTGTCCAGTGTTAGGGTCAAAGTTCCAGTCAGGATTAACCGGTGGTACTGGCGGCGTCTTCTTTTTTGCGCGCCAAGGGTGCACCAAGTAGGCGAAGGGTCTCACCATGCTGCCTGCAAAGACTTCCCCGTAAAAGGCGAGCTTATCCCAGCCAGCATCTTCAGGGGCAATTCTGCGCAAGAACAGAACAAGCAAGCAAAGACCAATCGCAATAAAGTTAAACCACCTTAGAGCGGAATTGTTAAATAGGACAAAGGGCAGTGCAAGCCCTACTATTGAGGCGATTAGTATCCAGTCGATTGCCTTGGGCATCTTCTGTACACCGAAACAAAGGAAGTATAAACCTATACAGGCAAGAAAAAAGAGTGTCCACCCCAAAGCAGGCGGAGAAAAGAAAAACAATTCGACCAAGGCAATACTGCCAAATGCCGCACATAACCAAATGGAATACTTCTTCATTAAAATGTCCTCCCTATTAATTACTGGCTTGCAATTATTGCATTTGATATTAAGAAGAACCTGTTTCGTGCAGTACTTGTTACTAAGGCAGCTGCGGCGACAGCGCAAGGGCTCTATTAAGCCGCAGTGCAAACACAGGGGCAGTAGGCATGTAAAAACCCACTGGTCTTGGAGTTTGTCCAAAGCCAGTGGGTCATTTCAAAGTGATGGTGCGCGATACTGGACTTGAACCAGTGACCCCTTGCGTGTCGGGCAAGTGCTCTCCCAACTGAGCTAATCGCGCACATGTACCTCTAACGAGGTGCAGCTGAAAATGCTGCGAAAGACAGTTTAGCTGAATTTCCTTAGCTCGTCCACTATTGCTTCTGCTACCTGTACTCCTGCACGTATTTGTGCCTCTTTCGTTGAGGCCCCTAAATGAGGAGTAAGTACAGCCCTGTCATTGCCCACTAGCGGACAGTCTACGGGTGGCTCTGGGTCAAAGACATCTATTCCAACTGACCAGATTTTTCCACTTTCAAGGCCTGCGAGCAGTGCTGCCTCAGCACAGATGCCCCCGCGGGCAACGTTAAGGATAATGACATCATCCTTCATCTGCTCGATTCTTTCTGCACAAATCATATTGGTAGTTTCTGGAGTTTTTGGCAGATGAACTGAAATCACATTGGCGCTACGGATAAGTTCTTCCAAGTCAGAGACAAGCTCTACACCCTGCTGTGCCGCACGCTCAGGACAGGCATTAGGGTCATAAGCAATAACTGTCATGTCAAAGGCCTTTGCGCGGTCTGCTAGAAGTGCACCGATTCTTCCCAAGCCAATAATGCCTAGGGTTCGACCGCTCAATTCAAGACCGGTAAACTGGGCACGATCCCAGCGTCCCGCATGCATACTTGCGTTGGCTTGGGCTGTATTGCGTGCACAGGCCAACATAAGAGCAAAGGTTTGCTCTGCAGCAGACACGACATTTGCAGCAGGAGTATTTACCACCGCAACATCATGTTGTGCAGCAGCTTCTTTATCGATATTGTCAGTTCCAACACCGGCGCGACCAACTACCTTCAGTTCTGTGCCTGCCTCTATAACTTCGCGCGTTACCTGCACGGCGCTACGCACCGCAAGAGCATCATAACCAGGAACTTCTGCTACGAGCTCTTCGGGAGAAAGCCCTATCTTTACATCAACTTCATAGCCAGCATCCACTAAGTAGTCGATACCTGCCTGATTAACTTTATCTGCCACTAAAATCTTCATAAAAGTCCTCTCATTGGGGGGGGTTAGCACAATAGCTCAGTTAGTTCAGCGTGCTCTAGACGTGCGAGATTCGTACTAATTAGTTCAGCGTGTTCCTAATGGGAAAGATTTGTACTGATTTTGAAGTGAGGAAGCGGAGCGTAGTTTTTCCTACGTGAGCATTTCTCATTTCAAAATCAGTACTGAGATTTCCCGCTAGGTGCGCGCTGCAAGAAATACGGATTCTGCTGCCTTAATACTTACTCCCTGCTCAAAATCATAATCCAGTTTTGTGAGTGCCATTTCTAGGGCGGTTAGTGTAGTTATGATGTCAAACATACCAAAGTAGCCCAGATGACCAATGCGGAAAATTCTATCCTTGTAATCATCCTGTCCATTGGTGATGGTTACTCCGTAATCCTCTTTCATTATCTTTACAATCTTGCCTGAAGGAATGCCTTCTGGGGTCCAAACAGGGGTAACGGCACTACCGCGACCCTCCGGCGGAGCAAAAAGCTTTAGTCCAAGGGCTTCAACGCCCTGACGCGTAGCTTCTGCTAGTAGGCTGTGGCGCTCAATAAGATTTTCGCGACCTTCTTCCTGCATCAGCTTTAGGGCTTCATTGAGGCCTTGAATCAGGGTCAGCGCCGGGGTGAAAGGAGTAGTGTTTTTGTCGATGCTTTTGCGGTACTTCTTCCAGTCAAAGTAGAACTTGGGCAAAGTGGATCTCTCCACAGCGCGCCATGCCTTCTCCGAAACAGAAACTGCAGCAAGACCTGGAGGCAGCATAAGACCCTTCTGTGAGCCTGTCATGACCACATCAAGACCCCAGTCATCAGTCTCGCAAGCTACAGCACCAATACCCGTGATAGAGTCTACAATCATGATGGTTTCGTCATAAGCACGAACTACTTCTGCGATTTCTTTGATGGGATTAAGAACACCTGTCGAAGTCTCTGACTGGGTAACTATTACCCCGCGTACTGCGGGATTAGCTGCAAGCTCTCTTGCAATGTCTTCGGTTTTTACGACCTCGTCCCAGGCATACTCTAAGTCAATAACCTCTAAGCCATAGGTCTCGGCGATTTGCTTTTCGCGGTCTCCAAACTTACCGTTACGCGCCACAATAACGCTGTCTCCCGCACTGAAGCAATTAACGATGGAGCTCTCCATGGCTCCTGTGCCACTTGAAGCAAAGAGGAGTACCTCATTCTTTGTGTTAAAGATGTACTGCAAGCCTGCACGCGCCTCTTTAACGGTCTCTTCAAATTCTGCCGTTCGATGATGGATGATGGGCTTTGCCATCGATAGTAAGATTTCGGCAGGAACGGGGGTTGGGCCTGGTGTCATCAGGTAGCGCTTTTTCAAAGACATGTGCTGAATACCTTTCTTCGTTGGTCTCTTCTTACAATCGGCATATACTTGAAACAATTAAGAGAGAGCTGCATGTTGCCATACAGCTCTCTATAATAACTCTATTCTTTAGTCTGCTAAAGAGCGCCTACGGAGTTGTTGTAGGTTCATTACCTGGACTTTGCTGGAAGCCCAAGCCAACTGTAGTTTCGTTACTAACATTACTGTGGTCTAGGTAATGATGTGAAATCATAAACATATTTGCCGTGAGATCATTTATGCCCGCATGACAGCGTGAACAGAAGTGTTCTGAAGCAATGTCGACGGGAAGTCCTTCGTTAGCCTGCACTGCAGTCTGCTCTGCATCACTCAAGTCAATTCCCAGTAGCATCACGTCACTGTCAGCAGACCTGTGTGGCCAGTCGCTCATAAGTGCCCAGCGTGCATAATCTGCCGTACCAAAGTGACAGCTAGAGCAAGCTAGGTTATAGGCTTGTTCTTCCGCAGTTGCTGTTGGTTCAACAGCAAAGTAACCCAGGTCTCGGAAGGGTGCCAGTTCGTCTAGAAGGTCTTGATTTACCACTTCAAGTGTAGAAGGAATAGGGGCAAATTCTGCACCTGGTTCCCATTGGCTGAGGGATGCACCGTTAAGTGTCCACTCCCACTGAGCCATAGCCGAACTGCCTAAGTCTCCGCGGTGGCAAGTGTAGCACTGACCAGGTCCCGAATAGACACCTGAGAAGAAGGTAGGATGAGCAGTCGCAGGAATGGATTCCCCTCCTGGATAAGTTAATGCAAAACCGCTGCTATGCGCATTAGCATATTCTGCTGTAAAGGTAGTTGTCATAGAGAGCAACTCTTCAATACCATATGAACTCATAGACATGCTGTCCATGCGCTCTCTCATGCCAGAAGCGTTGTGGCAGTTAGAGCACCACTCGCTCATGGTGAATTGGTTTACTTGATTAGTATCTACAGCAGCCACTAGTGGGTCACTGGGCTCTGCTGGCGCTACTGCAACAGGAGTCGCGGCAGGATTGAATACACCTGCAGGATTTGCGCGTAACATTCTGTAAGAAAGGCTTGTGACTGTTTCGCCATCTGCAAATACACCAGGTTCTGCACCATTAGCGCCCCAGAAGAACTCCTCGGGCTGCCACGTGCCGACATTTCCATGTACAGCGTGGCAAGTAGCACAAGTCAATCCGCCCGCGTTAAGAGTTACGGGTCCTGTAGTCCCGCCAGCACCAACCATCTCTGAATTGGGAATCGGAATGCCACCCTGGAAGAGACTGTGACCTGATATGGATTCTCCTGGCTCAGATCCTGTGTTACTGGTTCCGTCCATGCCGCCCGTGTAGACAACTCTTGAGCTCATACCTGCTGCCCCAATGGGGGTACCTGTCAAGTGGCAGAATTCGCATCCTGTTGCACCAGCACGCGTCAAATACCTCTGTCCGCGCACATTTAGGTAGTTTGGATTGGTAAGTGCACCATCAGGTGCTTCTACACTGCCTGCACCCGTGCCCTCAAGAGCATTTGGGTTAAGCGAAGGTGAACTGTGCGCGGAATGACAAGTGCCGCACTTCACAGAAGTAGTTGTATAGCCACCGTGTGGTCCGCGGCCTCTCAATTGAGGAAAGTCTATTGGAAGTCCCAATTCTTCTGTCGCGTATTGATTGCCATCACTAGGGAACGTGTAGGCTGGTCCAAAGACTTCAGATGGATCTACGGGTTCCGTTAGCATCGGGTCAGCTTCATAGTCAGTGACCCTGATGTAGGTACCACCAAGAATGTCGTACATACCATTAACGATAGTGGCACCACTATCAGTTCGGTAAATGCGCTGCCTCAGATTATCAAGATATACGCGATAGCTGACACCATTCACGTTAGCATAAAGCTGTTCTGCTCCCGCAAGGTCAAGACCTTCGGTGAACATGCGAGGTGGCGGTACTTCGTCTCCTGCACTAACTGCCCCGCTTAAACCAACTATAGAAACCTGGTTAAGATTTGCCGCGAAAGCTGGTACAGCAGCGAAAGCTGTTGCACAGACAATCGACAGTGTCAAAGCAGCTGTCTTTATTAGGACGTTTCGTTTCTTCATCATGTTGCCAATCTTTCAATTTAACTAAGCGGACTATCTCTTAAAACAGAAAATCCTACTAATACATAATACAGCCTTTTCGCTTATATGTCATCTTTTGCCTCCTCTGTAACCAGGCTTTCCTCAGCAATAATCCCCTGAGCAAGTGCACGGAATTC
Source organism: Coriobacteriia bacterium (assembly GCA_009785705.1). Classification (GTDB taxonomy): domain Bacteria; phylum Actinomycetota; class Coriobacteriia; order WRKU01; family WQUG01; genus WRBW01. Next base: position 7,548 of record WQVS01000009.1, on the reverse strand, counting down.
TGCAAAGGTAATCACCTTTAGGCTGCAATCTTTAGCCGCACGCTCAACAGCAGGTGACGCAGTTAGCAGATAGCTGCGATACTTCTTCTTTGAAGCTAGCAGCAAGGCATCTGCCTCTAGGTCATCAAGACCTGGATGACTTTCTATTAAAGCATCTCGCTTTTCTTCCTTTGTGACTTCAATCTTCCAGTCATAACCAGGTAGCATTTTGTCTGCTACTGACTCTGTTCCCGATGCAATGATGAGGCTATCAAATTTCTCGATAACAAACATGAGCATCTCATCGTCTTCCGATAAATTCTCTAGAGAGCTTAAGTCCACCACATAGCGCGGCATACGTAAACTTATGAGTCTTAGCAATACCACTACAAAGGCAAGGGCTGGTACCAGCAAGATTAGCCAGCGATTAAAAGCCTCAGCAGGTTGTTCTATCGCCTGCTCTAGAGGGCTTGGGGGTGCGTCTTCAAAAACTGATACTCTGTCGTTGAATCTATCAACAACATAAAGATTGCCTTCTGCAAAACAGATGCCTGAAGGGTAATACAGGAATCCGTCCCTGAAGCCCACACCGGAAATGGTGTATTCATAGGCACCTGTTTGAGCATTCAAAACGATGACTTCAGAGCTGAGTCCATCCACCACGAAAAGTCTTCCCAAGGGCGACAGGGCCAGGTCTACAGGTGCTGACACAGAGCCTGCTACCTCATCATCAAGCCCAAAGCCTAGTTCCTCACGGACATCAGGGGCAAGAATAGGCTCCCCGTAAATCCAGGCAATTTCAGGGTCTGTATCAAAGTTTCTAAAAGCCTGAACGCGATTGTTTAAGGTGTCAGCAATGATAGTTAGTGGAGTAGTGTCAGTTGGCGAAAGAGAAGCCGCCTCATCCATATGTGCTGGGTCAAACACAGTAACTGCAGCTGGGTTGTCAAGCTGACCAGACAGGAGCCCCCAATTCATGTAAACATGCGAAAATTCTCCCTCAAGGCTACTCTGCAAGACACCAGAGCGCGTCGTAACAAAGAGCTGTTCTTCCTCGCCTATTAGGTTCACATTAACGCTAATGGGGTCCTCTTCCTCGAAAGCAATCCCCTGCAGTAGTTGATCTTCTGCGTTGAAGAAGAAGACCATGCTCTGTGCCTGGTCTACAACAAACCATCTACCGTCACTTGCGAAAGCTAAAGAAGTCGGGGCAACGAAGCTGGTGGGTGTTCCTTCAAGAGGAACAGAGTAGTCCGCTGACTGTTCTGAATCAGGCTGTTCCGCGTCTGCTGCCAAGGCAAATGTTGTTATGCTGCGCACCACGACACCATCACGGTCAAGCACCACTACACGCGCATTACCGGTGTCAGATACATAAATCTGGCCATTGGGTGCCAGAACGACACTTGTTGGTCGTTCAAAAAGCGAGTCTGCCGAACCGTAAAAAGAAGCGCGGAAGTTAACCACCATCTGAGGAGCAGTCCCCCCAAAACCAGGCGGTTGCACTGCGTTAAGCAACAGTACCAAAAGCAGCAGTCCTACACTGAGCAAAAAGACAAAGAAGATGCTAAGCAGCCAAAAGATGCGCTTGCGCCGAATATCTACAGGCAGCATGAAGGGCTTTTTGTCATTCATAGGCGGTTCCCTCAGTAAGTGCCTTAAGCGCGTCTTGAGTGGATTCAGTATGGTCGCGCTCTAACATGGCGAGATGTTCAAGTGCAGCCTCATTACTGGGGTCAAAGCGAAGCACAGAATAGAAGTGCGCCGAAGCAAGTTCCCAGCGTTCTAGTTCAAGGGCGAGCTCCCCCGCTGCAAGATGCAAAGTCGTCGATTCTGGGACAATCAAAGCTGCCTGGGTGAGTGAGTCCATTGCCTGTGGCAGCTGCCCTAATGACACTAGGCTGTGGCTGATTCCGCGCAAGGCTTCGCGGCGTAGCTCTGGCTCTTGCTCGGCTGCAGACTCTAGAGCAAAGTAATAGGTCTCTATTGCATTGCCCCAGTCTTCCAAGTCTTCGTAAATGTTCCCGCGCAGAACAAGGGCTTTCACGTTGTATGGATTATCTCTGAGCACCAAGTCAAGCGTACGTGCCGCAATACTTAGCTGTCCCATTGAGAGCTGAGCATTGGCAGCATCAAGGCGTGCTGAGACCACAGCCGGAGCAGTATTGATGTCTTCCCCCGCATTTCTGGCCGCCTCTATCGCGCTGCTTTCCGCACTGCGCGCACGCAGATATTGGGTCTCTGCTGCAGTTGTGGGGGTTGGGCGCAGTAGCTCCATCTCTGTCGCAAAGAAAAGTGCGATGGCAGCAAGCAGCATGACAACGGTTAAAATTGCAGCAACCAAGGCGGCTCTTCGCTGCCCTGGCGTTGCATCGCGCAAGTATTTTGCTGCTGCTCTTTTCATCTGTATAAATTCTCTCCAAGTGCCCTGTGGGCACCAAGGTGCTTAGTCCCGAGCCAAACCTATCCAGTATAGTAGTTGCAACACTGCAATCAAAGCCGCTGCGACATAAGTCAGGGCTGCAGCCGTTAACACTTTACGTGCTGCTGGTAGCTCAGCCTCTGTCAAAGTGCCTGTCTCACGCAGCAAGATTAAAGCGCGTCTGCTTGCATCGAATTCTACAGGCAGGGTAACAAGCTGGAACAGCACACCTGCACTGAAGAGGGCAATGCCTGCCCACATAAGCTGCAGACCAAAGGCTTCCCCACTAAAGATGACAAGACCTGCAATAATAAGCCAAATAGATATGGATGAACCAAAGTTTGCCACAGGCACAAGTGCCGTGCGGATTCTGCCGGGTAGGTAGGCCTCTGCAGTTTGAATGGCGTGCCCTACTTCGTGTGCTGAAACAGCTGCGGCTGCAATAGTGCTTTTGTCGTAGACTACCTCTGACAATGCAACAGTGTTGCTGCGTGGGTCGAAGTGGTCTGAAAGCTTTCCTTGCGTTGAACGTGCAACGGTAACCGGCCTCTTACCAAAAACGCTTGCACCTACGTGACCGCTGGAGTCAGCAATGGGCAGATTGCTGTGACGCAGGGTGCGTTCTGCCACCTGTGCCCCACTTGCTGGACGCGTCAGTCCAGACTTGCTGTATTTCTTAAAGGTGCTTTTGATATATAGCTGAGTAAGACCACCCAATACTATTGATAGCACCATAATGGCTATAAAGGTTGGATCAAAAATCATCTGTAGAACCCTCTCGTAGCTCTCTCATTTTTTGATACGTGCAAATTCTCTATAGATTTTATCATCTATAATTGGATATTCGACTGAAAGGGAACCAAAGTGAAACATTTTTCTGATGAATTAAAGCGCTCACAGCAAGGTGAGGGTGAGCTGCTGGACATACTCCGCCGCGTTAAGGTTCTTTACACAGATATTGATGGAACGGTTCTGGGGAAACGTGGATGTCTGCTGATTGATGAGAATGGTCAGCCTAGTGCCAATACGGCGAATGCTATTGTTGAGGCAAATTTGAATCCAGATTTTGAGATTGTGCCCTGTACAGGTCGCAGCGTTACCCAGTTGATTGAGATTTCACGCCTTTGCGGCTGGAATGATTTTATCGGTGAGGCTGGTGCCGTTAGATCGTACTGGCATGCTGATAAGGGGGTACGGGAGAACATCTACGACGCACCCAGCTGGCCTGATGACTTACGTGCGTGCACCTCTGAGGACGTGACCCCGCTTGACCTTATCAATGCCAGTGGAGCTATGGAAAAACTCTTTGCTGCCTTTCCTGGTCAGATTGAATATCACAGTCCCTGGAATGTTAACAGGCAGGCAACTAATGTCTTGCGCGGACGCGTTGATGCGGCAAAGGCTAATCTGCTTTTTACTGAACTAGATATTCCCATAAGCCTGATAGAAAACGGTGTTATTGCGCCCTCTGCTCATACCCTGATGGAAAGTGATGAGCCTATTCGTGCTTATCACCTAGCCCCAACGGGCGCCACAAAGGGAAATGCGATTAAGGCAGACCTTGCTCATCGCGGCTTGAGTAAGGATGAGGCGTTGATGGTGGGTGATGGCATGGCAGACCTAGAGTGCGGGCCAGAAGTTGCAGCCATCTTTATGTTGCAGAATTCTTTACGCTCACCCCATATGGAAGATGCGCTTCGTGGCATGCCTAATGCCTATGTTACTGAGAGGGCACAGGGAGATGGTTGGGCAGAGTTGGTGCGTGCTATACTTGCCTGTAAATGTGATGCCTAGGCTTGGCAAGTATAGACTGTGTGCAAGTGCAGACTGTGTGAAATAGACTTAGGCAGAGTCAGCGGGAAGGCTGCAAAGAGAAGTAGTTAGGACAACAAATTTATTATGGATGACAAAGAAAAAAAGAATCTGGATACCCCAGAAGAAAAGACGGAAGATAAGCCCACTGAGGACGATAAATCCGTCGAAGGCAAGGATTCTGATATAAAGGGAACACCAGAGTCAGACGCAGCTGATTCGGATGAATCTAAGGTATCGGAATCAGATGATTCTGACGTAGTGGATTCTGATGATTCTGGCACTGAAGAGTCTGGCGATGCTGCTTCAGATTCTGAGACTGATTCTGAGACTGAGGCTGAGGCCAATTCTAAGGCCGACGATTCTGACGCGAAAGAATCTGATGATTCTTCAGACGACTCTGATGCATCTTCTGAAAAGAAGGCTGGGAAGGACGTCAAAGACAAGAGCGCCAAAGATGAACCTGCCCTGCTTAACTCTGAAACAGCAGGCGATGAGCTGCGCAATATCTTTAGTAGTGCCGGCAAAGGAATCAGCTGGATATTCCCTCAACATCTAAGCTGGGTAGTGCTGTGGCTTTGCACCATGGCCTTTGTTTACCTAGGACAAAACAGCCTGATGCTTTACGCAGACCGCCTGCTTGCAGAGGCAGATCCTATGCTAGGAATAGAGGCGATACCGCCTTTCCTTGTGCACATGGATTTAAGTCTTATCGCCTTGCAAACTTTACTCTTTGTACTGCCCCTTATACTGCTCACTATTCATGGAGGAGTTACTCGTGGCATCAAGGTCTACACAGATAAGGAGATCCTTCCTCCAAAGCCTGTTGCTCGCTACTTGATAGCAATTGTTATTGCCTCGATTCATGCCATTATTGCTTACGCGATTGCAGTGGTGATTTATGTACTGGACAGAAATTTCCAAATGGAGAGCTTCTCTGTCTTTATAGAGGAATTCTGGCTATTTGCAGGTACCTTGCTTATCCTAGGCCTCTTCGTACCCTTACTGTTTGCCTCCCTTTGGACTGCCATCTTTAGTGCATGGGCTATTGGGTCGAATGTGCAAAAGCATGAAGAAGGCAAAGAGATTCGTCCTGCACGCGCAGCGCTGGCAGCAATGCTTATTTTCTTGCTCTCTTTCGCTGTTGTTACCTATTCCATGGCTGGCCCCTGGCAAGCACAGCAAGAACGCATGTGGGAGCAAGAGCAAGAAATGGGCGGAGCCGAACTTGACTTTGACTGGGATGATGAAAACTTCCTTGATGAACTAGGCGAAGAATTCTTCCTTGATGAGAGCATGATGGATGACTTCGATTGGGACGATGAAGGATCTGAAGATATTCCCTTTGAGGATGAGCCCATCTACCTAGATGATTTACTGGGCGAAGAAGATTATGGTGAAGTTACAATTGATAACGAAAACCCTTAATGGATAAAGCCTTGCAAAAACAGCAAATGCGCAAAGAAGCGCTAGCTGTACGCGCAGAACTATCACAAGATGTCGACTTCATTTTGAGGTCGACATCTCTCATTGCGGGCCAGCTTCTTTCAGTGCCCGAAGTGGGCGCAATCTTAGACCAGTGCAATGCCGGTCAAGCCTGCTGCTTCGCCAGCTATGCTCCTAGTAAGGGTGAGCCCAATCCCAATGGCTTCCTCGACCTGCTGGAATCAAGGGGCAGAGTGCGTCCAAACATGGCCTTCCCCCGCGTAGCGGGTAAAGGAAAGTTGTCCATGCACTTTGCGCTACTTGAAGACTTGTTGCCAGGTAGTTTCGGAATCCCTGAACCAGGAATGGACATGCCCCTAGTAAGCGCAGAGGATATCGCCGTGATGCTAGTACCAGGAGTAGCTTTCGACCTTCAGGGAAATAGGCTAGGCTACGGAAAAGGCTACTATGACCAATTGCTAGCCCCCCTGTTGAAGAAGCAGCTGAAGTGTCCCCTCTTGGTAGGAATAAGCTTTGAAGAAACGGTTTTCGACCAGCTGCCATCAGAATCGCATGACATTAAGATGGACTACATCATCACACCCCAGAAAGTACTGGGCGTCTAGAGCTTCCTGCGGGATTTGCGTAGAGCTGCTAGGAACACCCCAACCGACAAAAGCATCCCAATACCAATTATCAAGTAAAGCACTGCTAAGAACATTTGATAGGCCAAGATATCTGTCGGACCTAGTAGGCGCAGAGCTATTCCTGCGGCAATCATGCCACCTACCATGAGATATACGCGCGGGGCATAGCTATTGAAAATCCAATTGCGTCCATGGCCTCTAACGCGCTCTATTGTTTTTGCAGCACTGGGAATCATAAGAAAATAGGCTTTGACCAAACCTAGAGTTAAGCCAATGGGAGGAATCCACCAGTGCTCAGTCCCCACTTGAACTAGGTAAATCATAGCAAGGCGCAGTATCATTCCTGCACCAATGAGCCAAATCACAGCCGCGAAAAAGAGTTGCGTACGTACCCCTGCCTGTGGAAACAGTTTTTTTACGTCTATCATAAGGAAATCCTCAAGTTCATCTAATGGAAAGCTTCAGGTGCTCAAGGTTAGTGCTGATTTTTCTATGTGGAAGCGAAGCATACTGGAACTGCGTGAGCATTCTGCATGAAAAAATCAGTGCTTGAGATTAAGCGCCTAGTGCTCTTTGGGCTATGTCGGGACGACTAAATACTCCTTCGAATTGGACACACTCCGCTGCTCGATAAGCCATTTCGATTGCCTCTTCAAAAGTAGGAGCAAGCGCTGTTACATTCATGACGCGGCCGCCTGCCGTGACAAGCTCAGCGTCGCCTCCATCTGTATCGCGCAGCTTGGTACCTGCGTGATAAATGTGCAGTGCCGCTGCGGAATCTGCGTCTGGCACAGTTGCCTTAGCAGCATCGATGCCAGTAATGGGGAGTCCCGTTGTGATGTCACCTGGATAACCTGCGCTGGCAAGGACGACGCTTACCGCCACCGCATCTACGAAGTCTAGGGTCATGCCTGCTAGCTCACCGCGGGCCGTCTTCATCATCACTTGTGCCAAATCGGTCTTAAGGCGCGGCAGCAGAACCTGGGTTTCAGGGTCGCCAAAACGCACGTTGAACTCTAGTATTTGTGGGCCCTCCTCCGTCAGCATAAAGCCAGCATAGAGGATGCCACGATATTCGATTCCTTCTTCAACTAGGGCAGCTGCTGTGCGCTCAAGAATCGCTGTCATCTGTGCAAGCTGCTCATCGTTAACACTGGGGACGGGCGAGTAACAGCCCATTCCACCTGTATTGGGGCCTGTGTCCCCTTCTCCCACACGCTTATGGTCTTGCGAGGGTGCTAGGGGCAGGACGGTTGCGCCGTC
>WQVS01000008.1 GCA_009785705.1 Coriobacteriia bacterium | reverse complement strand
GGGCTTATCGTGGGTGTTGTCCTTTTGGCAGTCTTTCCCTTAAAGTGGGTCAACGCGCGACTTCTGATAGTGTTGGCAGTGATTTGCGGTATAGGGGCAGTTGCTTATGTGGCAACACTGAGTCTGTGGTGGGTAGGTGCTGGACAGTTGATTTTGGGCTTTGCCTTTGGTGTGTTCGACCCCTTGATGCGCACCATGGTTCAGGCAGATTCGCCCTTGAAGGCTGTTGGACGTGTGCTAGGCACTATCAATACAATCACCATAGGTCTTATCTTGATTCCTTTGGTACTTGCACCCTGGCTGTCAAATCTGTTTGGAGTACAGCAGGTGCTAGTAGTTGCGGGAGCATTACCCATTGCCTTTGGACTCTTGCTCTATCCTAGTGGCAAGCGTGTAGATGAGAATGCTGCTGCAGGCGGAAGCCGTAAACAGATTGAAAGTGTTAGTGCTTTAGATTAATAGCTATTGGCGAATTAAGCTTAGACGAAGCCCTTATGATATGATGTATACACTTTTGTATACATCATATCTATGGAGGAAATGTAATGACAGAAATCCGTCAATTTGACGACGCTATTAATGATCGTCTCGAGACCTTTGAGCAACGCTATCAGATGCTTAAGGCAGCAAATCGTTATTTTTATCTGCAGCCCGTGGTGGGTAAGGTTAATAATCGTGTAACTATGGTAGATGGCAGCGAGCTTATAATGCTTGCTTCATATTCTTATCTAGGGCTTATGGGACACAAGGGCATTGAGGCTGCGGCAAAGCAGGCTATTGATGAGTACGGTACAGGGGCTGGTGGTGTACGTCTGCTAACGGGTACAACTGATCTTCACGAGCGCTTGGAAGACCGCATTGCTCGCTACTCTAAGCGCGAAGACGCAGCAGTTTACTCATCAGGATTCTTAACTAATATTGCAATCATAACAGCACTTCTTACTCCAAAAGACATGGTCATAATGGACAAGCTTGACCATGCATCCATTGTAGATGGCTGCATGCTATCAGGTGCGCGCTGGCGTACCTTCCGCCATAATGACATGGATCACCTAGAGAGTATCTTGCGTCGTGCAAAAGGCAAGTACGAGTCAACCATGGTTGTTGTGGATTCTGTCTATTCGATGGACGGAGACATGTGTGATTTGCCGGCACTGCGTCGTATCTGTGATGAATACGGTGCACGCTTGATGGTAGATGAAGCTCACTCTGTGGGCGCGCTTGGTGCAACCGGCCGTGGCATTGAAGAGCACTTTGACATGGAGGGATCCATCGACATTAAGATGGGAACGCTCTCAAAGGCTATTCCTTCTGTTGGCGGTTATGTCGCGGGAGACCGTAAGCTAGTTAACTTCCTAAAGCACAACTCGCGTCCCTTTATCTTCAGTGCAGGATTACCACCAGCCCAATGTGCAGCAGCTATTGCAGCCTTTGATGTAATCGAGAATGAGCCTGAACGCGTGCAGCGCCTGCAGGCTGTTCAAGGTGATTATGCACGCGGACTCATGAATCTAGGCTTCAACACCATGGAAACTAGCACAGCAATTGTGCCCGTGCACATTGGCGATGAAATGAAGACGCTTGACCTGACAGCTAGGCTGTTTGAGCTAGGAATCTTCGTCTGTCCTATTGTGCATCCAGCAGTACCAAAGGGAACAGAGCGTCTGCGCACCTGTCTCATGGCAACTCACACAGAAGAAGACCTGGCAAAAATCTTTGAAACCTTTGAAAAAGCAGGCAAAGAGCTAGGAATAATCTAGAAAATCTTTCAGGATTTGAATTAGCGGTTCAAAAGAGATGTCCAGAAATGGATATCTCTTTTTCGTTTGCGCCTATTTCGGCTATTCCGTGCAAAATTCATAAGTATAGCGTTTGGATATTATTACTGCTATGATGATGCCTTGGCAGCTTGATGTTGCAGGTGGTTAATCTCGCCCTGAGGGTGAGGTGATAGATATGGCAGAAGCATTAATCGTGTTAGCACTTGTGCTGACGGTAGTGCGGGAAGCCATTCAGTTGGTGAAGGTCATCATTGACCGAAAACAAAAAAACCGCCACAGCAAATAGCCGTAGCGGTTCAACCATAGCGGGGGCAATCTAGCCCTCGTAAAGGGCAAGCCGTCTGCGAACAAAACATCAGGCTGCCTCTTGTGTATCCATTTTAACAAATTTTGTTACACGATTACAATGGAGTAAGGCTATGACTAATCAAGTGCAAAAGACTATTCTACTGGGCATTACGGGTGGGATTGCTGCCTATAAAATGTGTGATTTGGCGCGCCAGTTAGTGCGTGCAGGTCATAAGGTTAAAGTTGTGATGACTCAACATGCGACCGAGTTTGTAGGACCTGCTACTTTTCGTTCATTGACGGGCAATCCTGTGGCACTTGATTTGTTCGATGACCCAGCGGCACCTATCAACCATATTAGTCTTGCTGAAGAGGCTGATATCTTTTTGATTGCCCCCGCAACTGCAAACGTCATTGCAAAGTTAGCGCAGGGTCGTGCAGACGATTTGCTTACTACGACAGCACTTGCTTATCAGGGACAACTGCTAGTTGCGCCTGCCATGAATACACAGATGTATCTGGATGCTGCCACGCAGGAAAACCTTGCTTTGCTAGCAGCCCGCGGAGTTCAGTTAGTGGGCCCAGCTACAGGCCAGCTTGCCTGCGGTGATAGTGGTCCTGGTCGTATGGTAGAAGCAAGTGATTTGTACAGCGCTGTGGAAGAGTGTGCTCATACCAGCAATCTGCTTGCAGGCAAACGAGTGTTGATTAGTGCAGGACCTACGCGGGAATATTTAGACCCCGTGCGTTACTTGACTAATCGTTCATCGGGCAAGATGGGCATTGCTCTTGCGCGCGAAGCTTTGCGTGCGGGCGCAGAAGTAGTGGACTTAGTACTAGGACCTACGGCAGAGCCTGTACCTGTGCACAAGCGATTTACCTGCGTAGATGTTGCGGAATCTGCGCGAGACATGCGCAATTTTATGACAGGAATGGCCCCCTTTGCAGATATCATTATTTGTACAGCGGCAGTTGCAGATTATCGCCCTGCAGAAAGATTTGTTACAAAGATTAAGAAACAACAGAGCCCGCAAACTCAGGAAGCTGCAGAGTCTGGTCGACAGGACATGCAAACTTTAGAGCTAGTTCAAAATCCTGATATTCTTGCAGAATTGGGTCGCATGAAAGCAGCAAAAACCCTAAAATCAGGAGCAGTTCTTGTGGGCTTTGCTGCCGAGACAGATAATCTAGAAGCTAATGTTCGTGCAAAGCTAGAAAGTAAAGGGGCTGACTATATAGTCGCTAACGATGTATCGCGCACAGATATAGGCTTTGAATCGGGGGAAAATGAAGTACGTATATTCAGCAAAGCGAGTCCAGAAAAGGACACACTCCTCCCCAAGGCATCAAAAACTCAACTCGCCCGACAAATCCTTCATATTGTTAGCAAATGATAGGACTTTATGCGTGCTTGAAGTATGCTAAACTAACATCCGCGTCGGGCTGTGGCGCAGCATGGTAGCGCACACGACTGGGGGTCGTGGGGTCGCTGGTTCAAATCCAGTCAGCCCGACCATTGTGTTGAATCGATGGTTGGTGCAAGTGGTCGTGGGGTCGCTGGTTGACTTCGTCATCACTGCACTGCGTTCGCAAAGAATCGCTGCGCGAACTTTGGCTCACTGCGTTTGTGTTCAAATCCAGTCAGCCCGACCATTTTTGGAATCTTGTGATGGCACGCTAGGCTTTCACTGTAAGGCTCGCGTAGTTACTACGCATCGCCTAACACCAAAAGCCTAATCGCACTCACCACAAAATCCCAAAATGTAGAGAATCCTTGAAGCGATTTGAGGGCAGAGGGCACAACAGGCAGAGGAGCACTGTATTTATGACTCAATCCTATAATGCCCCTAAGGGTACCGCAGATTTGTTGGGCGCCAGCGCACGTGGTTGGGATTTCTTGCAACAGACAGCACGTGAGGTTTTTGGCCGTTATGGCTATGAGTCCATCTATACTCCTATCTTTGAACAAACTGAAGTATTTACGCGCGGCATTGGTGAGGCTACTGATGTTGTGGGTAAAGAGATGTATACCTTTGAGGATCGTGGCGGTCGCTCTGTAACCCTGCGTCCTGAAAATACTGCGGGGGTAGTGCGTGCTGCCATTCAAGCCCGCTTGACTGACAACGGAGCACAGGCAAAGCTGTACTATGCTGGTCCCCAATTCCGCTACGAACGTCCCCAGAAAGGCAGGCAGCGCCAGTTCTACCAAATAGGAGCAGAAGCTTTGGGACAGACCTCGCCCCTAGCAGATGCTGAGATGATTCTCATGCTATGGGAGTACTTTACTGCGCTGGGCTTAAGTAAGCGTTCCATGCGTTTGCTAGTGAATTCGATGGGTGATGATGTCTGTCGACCTGCCTATCGTGAAAGTGTCGCAAGCTTCATTCGTGAACATAGTTCAGAGCTTTGTGAAGACTGTGCGCGCCGTGCAGACACCAATCCCTTGCGTGCCTTTGACTGTAAGAAGCCAGAGTGTCGTGCAGTGATGGATAAGGCTCCGCGAATTAGTGATGCTCTTTGCGCGGACTGCCAGCAACATAATGATGCGGTTCTACGCACACTTGATGCAGCAGGCATCAAGTACGAAATTGACCCTAAATTGGTGCGTGGCCTAGACTATTACACACGTACAGTGTTTGAGGTTCAGGTTGACCACGGCTTAGGTTCGCAGAATGCTATTGGTGGCGGTGGTCGCTACGATGGTTTATTTCAGGACTTAGGGGGCAAAGAGACTCCCAGTATTGGTTTTGCTGTGGGAGCAGAGCGCATTTTACTAGCCCTAGAAGCTGAAGACGTTGACCTGACAAAGAACGATGACTTAATCGTTTATGTTGCAGCTGCAGGCGATGAGCAGCGAGATGCTGTTTTTGCTTTGGCGATGGAGTTACGCGGTCGCGGGCTGATTACGCTTAGCGATTTGCAGAATCGTTCCTTGAAATCACAGTTTAAACAGGCGGATAAAGCTGGCGCGCGCTATGTTCTTATCATAGGAGAAGAAGAGCAGCAGCGTGGAGGCGTTACAATAAGAAACATGGAAAACAAAGAGGAGCGCTTTGTGACCCCAGGAAGCATTATTAAAATGCTGACTAAATAGGTAGGTAGCAGCATCATAAAGATGCTGACCAAATAGACAAGTAGAAACACTATAAAGATATTAACTGAATAGACAAATGCGAGAGCGTCAAGATGAGGTATGGCTTGACAAGTTGACAGGTACTACTAAGGAGACTGTGCACTATGCTAGATTGCAAATATTCATCGATTAGAACCCATGTGGCGAAACAGCTAGATCGTGAGCTTGAGGGACAGGAAGTTACTTTGGCTGGCTGGGTAGGCAAGCGTCGTGACCACGGGGGGCTTATCTTCATTGATTTGCGTGATCGCACAGGTATTGTGCAGTTGACCTTTGACCCAGAGATAGGCTCTGCCTTTGCGTTGGCAGAAGCCGTGCGCCCTGAATGGGTAGTAGAAGTGACAGGTACGGTCAGACTCCGCCCTGAAGACGCTGTCAATCCGCACATTCCTACTGGTGAGATTGAGGTTATTGTAAGTCAGCTTAGTGTGCTGAATATCTCGAAGACCCCGCCTTTTGAAATTGAAGATGGCATTGATACTGATGATGCGGTGCGCATGAAATGGCGCTTCCTTGATATTCGTCGTCCAGAGGTTAGCAAGATTCTTAAGCTGCGTTCGCGCGTTACAGCGGCTTTCCGCAATTCACTGAGCGACAAGGGCTTTATTGAGGTAGAGACACCCATTCTTACGAAGTCTACCCCAGAAGGTGCGCGTGACTTTATTGTGCCTGCGCGCCAGAATCCTGGTAAATTCTATGCGCTGCCACAATCCCCGCAACTTTTCAAACAGCTCACAATGATTGGTGGACTGGAGCGCTATTTCCAGATTGCCCGTTGCTTCCGCGATGAAGATTTACGTGCAGATCGCCAGCCAGAATTTACCCAGGTAGACCTGGAAATGAGCTTTGTGACGCAAGACGATGTCATGAACCTAACGGAAGACGTTTTGGCAGAAGTCATGAAGGTTGTTGACTATGACTTGCCACAGCCTCTGCGCCGTATTACTTACGCAGAAGCCATGAACACCTACGGCTGTGACCGCCCTGACACACGCTTTGACCTGCTGCTGCAAGACATTAGTGACTGGGCTAGTACAACCAGCTTTAAAGTGTTCGCACAAGCACCTTCAAATGGGGGAGTAGTAAAGGCCATCTGCGCAAAGGGTGCTGGCGACTGGTCGCGCTCGAAATATGACGCGTTGAATAAGAAGGCCATTGATGCGGGCGCTGCAGGCCTAGCCTGGATGGCATTTCCTACAGATGCTGCAGGTGCTGATGACATTGTAGCTCAAATCAAAAGTCCTATTGCAAAGTTCTTCACGGCAGAGGAGCTGGAAGCTCTTAAAGCGAATACGGGCGCAGAAGCAGGCGACGCTCTGTTCTTTGCAGCTTGCGAACGTGACCTAGCCAATGAAGTTCTGGGCATCATCCGCCTGGAACTAGCAGACATGTTAGAGATTCCACGCGAAGGCTTTGACCCTCTTTGGGTGGTCGATTTCCCCCTCTTTATGCGTGACGAAGAAGGCGACCGCTGGGCAGCAAATCATCATCCCTTCACGCGACCCTTTGATGAGCATCTAGGAAATATCGAAAAGGATCCTGCCTCAGTTCTTAGTTATTCTTATGACCTTATCTTGAATGGTTATGAGATTGGTGGCGGTACCTTACGTATTCATGATGCAGACTTGCAACTGCGTGTCTTGGCACAACTAGGGCATGAGCTGGAACAGGCGCGTGAAGAGTTTGGATTCTTGCTGGACGCACTATCTTATGGGGCCCCTCCTCATGGAGGAATTGCCTTAGGACTTGATCGCCTTATCATGATTCTTGCTGGTCGTGATTCGATACGTGATGTTATTGCTTTCCCAAAGACTTCAAGTGGTGCTGACCTTATGACGGAGGCCCCTTCAGAGGTAACGCTTAAACAACTAAAAGAAACTCACCTGCGGATTGCTTAGCACTAGCTAGTTCAAAGCTTATATAATTCTTATCTTTATGCCCATTCAATAAGGAGTGATTTTTTCATGTCGCGAAAGTCGGTATTGTGGATTGCCGTATTATGTTCTTTAGTTTTTGTCCTTGCAGGACTTGCTGGATGTCGTGCTAAAGACCCTGTTGTCGTCACCCCGCCTGCCTCTGATGAAATCGCCGAAGAGGAATCTAGGTTTGGCCCTTATTGGCCTCTGACAGGATTAGAGACAGAAAGCGGTCAGACAATATTGGGACGTACTCTTTCGGTGAAAATCGACAATCATCCCCAGTCAGGGTCAAAGGTGGGGATTAATAGTGCTGACGTTGTTTTTGAGTCGCTGACAGAGGGTGGAATCACTCGCTTTAATGCTATTTATCAGAGCGACATTCCCGAAATGGTCATGCCTGTTCGCAGCGCACGTGAATCAGATACCTACATTATTCCCCAATTTGGGAATGCTCTCTTTTTCTACAGCGGTGCAAATGGTAGCGTCCTTCAAAGCCTGAGAGATTCAGACGTTGTTAGCATGTCTCATGGGATTATTGGCAGTGATCTCTATGCGCGCTCTAGCGATAGGTCTGCTCCTCATAATCTTTTTGTAGAGCTAGATATGGCTTATGACATTGCTGCTGGTAGAGACATTGAAGTGGAGACTGAAGCGGGAATTACTGGCCTGCAATTCTCCAATACTGCATTTGATGACCTGACGCCATCACAGGAAAGCAGTGCTGCCACTGAAGTTCATATTCCCTTTTCTGCTCTTTCTGATACCCGTTGGACTTGGGACGATGAGGAAGAGTTGTGGATTCGCAACTCTAACGGTAGCCCGCAATATGATGGTGCGACAGATGAAAAGATTAGTGCAGATAATGTTGTAGTGATGTGGGCTTCTCACGCCGAGGGCTTCCGTACGTCTCGCGGAGCTGTTACCTTGGACGTTGATTTGCTTAGTGGTGGAGAGGTAAGCGTATTTACTAATGGTGAGCGCTTTGATGGTGTCTGGGAGGGCTCTGTTGATGCTCCGCCCGTGTTTAAAGATGCCGCTGGGAATAGTATCTTGCTTAGCCCAGGACGTACTTGGATTAATGTCGTTCCTCTTGACCAGGAAATCACGAGCAGTGCAGATTTGCCTATAGAGTCAACTGGATACTAAATGAAGACACCCCGCGTACTAGCAATACATGATATTTCAGGAGTAGGGCGCTGTTCACTAACAGTTGCCCTACCTGTGCTTTCTGCTGCTGGTATTGAGTGTGCTGTGTTGCCTACGGCTGTATTATCTACTCATACAGGCGAATTTGAAGGCTATACCTTTCATGATTTAACTGAAGATATCTTGCCGATAGCTGAGCACTGGAAAAGTCTTGGATTACAATTTGATGCAATCTATACAGGTTATTTAGGCTCTTTTGAACAAGTTGAACTAATCAAAGATGTTATTGACTTGCTTGCAAGCGATGATACTTTGATAGTCGTTGACCCCGTGATGGCAGACGAAGGCGAACTTTATCCAGGCTTCACTAGGGACTATCCTGCCCAAATGCGTAGTCTTTGTGCGCTGGCAGATGTGCTGGTGCCTAATGTTACGGAAGCAAGCTTACTTCTCGGTCGCGATTATGACCCCTATCCAGACGTGGATACGGTAAAGAGTTTACTTGAAGGGCTATGTGCAGATATCGGCGCGAAGTCGGCAGTTCTTACGGGAGTAAGCCTTACTTCAGGTAGCCTGGGTGCTGCTGCACGTGACTCTGAACTAGAAGCAACTACCTATGCGGGTGCACCACAAGCAGAGGGCATGTATCACGGAAGTGGTGACTTGCTTGCGAGCGCTTTGGTGGCAGGCTTGGTAAGGGGCTGCACTTTAGAAGAATCAACAAAGCGCGCGGTAGACTTTACTGCAGCGTCCATTCAGCGGACCTACGCTGCTGGTACAGAGCCACGTTTCGGCCTTCTTTTTGAGGCAGGACTTGCTCAGTTTTCTGCTCAATTTAATGCGCTATACTAATACCTACTAACAGCGAACAATCATTTGCTGCATAGATAAGTTCTTTCTAGGACTGTTTAGGATGAACTAGAGGCAGCTAAAAATAATGCAATTACGCTTTATGGATTGGCTAAATTGTTGCTTGAGGCAAAGAATGGCAAGCGCAAGAGCTACAGTCAGTTGAAAGGGGATTTTAAGTGGCAGGACATAGTAAGTGGGCCAATACTAAACATCGAAAAGCTCGACAAGATAAGAAGCGCTCAGCACTTTTTGGGAAACTTTCACGTGCCATATTTGTAGCCGCGAAGAATGGTGACCCTAATCCTGACAATAATGCTACGCTTGCGACAGCAATTGAGAAGGCCAAAAGCTATTCGTTACCAAAGGACAACATTGAGGCGGCCATTGCAAAGGCAAGTGGTGCAGCCAACGATGGTGCGACCTGGAACGAAGTTATTTACGAAGGCTATGGTCCCGCTGGCATTGCTGTCTACGTTGAATGTCTGACAGATAACCGCAATAGAACTGCTGCAGATGTTCGCGCAGCCTTCACTAAGGTAGGGGGAAATCTGGGGACTTCTGGATCTGTTGCCTTTCAGTTCCAACGTAAAGGTGAGATAGTTATAGATTTAGATTCAGACCAGTTTTCAGAGGATGACTTTATGCTGGCAGTAGCTGATGCTGGCGGTGATGACTATACGCTTGAAGATGAGGGTAATCTAGCAGTAGTCGTTACTGATTCGTCAGAGCTGATGGCAGTAAAGAGGTCACTGGAAGATGCAGCTTATGCTGTACGCGGAGCAGAACTTATGATGGTACCTGCGACCCCTCAGGCTGTGAGTGCCAGCGAGGCAAAACAGGTCATGAGATTGATAGATCGCCTAGAAGATTTAGACGACGTACAAAATGTGTTCCACAGTATGGACTTCGATGAAGACCAGCTGGAAGACTAGTGGAAACAGTGCTAGGAATTGACCCGGGTCTGCGCTACACAGGCTGGGCGGTAGTGAGTACTGCGGCAGGCAAGAATACGCCGCAAGCTCTAGCCTATGGGGTTATAAAAACAAACGCAGATGATATGCTGAACACGCGCCTTGCGACTATCTACGATGACCTTTGCGCTGTGATAGAGCGTTACCAGCCAACAAGCTGCGCCCTTGAGGGGGTCTTTTTTGGGCTGAACGCAAAGACGGCGCTTAGTTTGGGACAGGCTAGAGGGGCTGCTATATTGGCAACTTCTAAGCAAGGATTGGTTTTGGGGGAGTATCCCCCGGCCACTATAAAGCTTTGTATTGTGGGTTCGGGACAGGCGGAGAAGGAGCAGGTTACTTACATGGTTCGCCAGCTACTAGGATTAGACCATGATCCTAAGCCTGACCATTGTGCTGATGCTTTAGCTGTAGCCCTAACCCATTTAGCACATGGTAGTCAGCATGACTCGGTGTCGCTTTAGAAAATTGATTTGCTTACGTAGTTACTACGCCGCACAAATCAATTTTCTAAAGCCTCCTAGATTCACACTGCTTGGGGCACACTAGATAGATGAATGTATTACTTGATAGAGAATAGAGGAGCAGTTTGAGATGATTGCGTTTCTTGCGGGAACACTTGCACATAAGGCTGCTGACCGTTTGTATTTAGAGGTTGGCGGTGTTGGTTATGAACTTGCGGCTAGTACGCGCACTCTTTCGTCTTTAGGGTCGCGTGGTGAGGATGTACTGCTTTATACCTATCTGCATGTGCGCGAGAACGAGGTTTCCCTATTCGGCTTTGTGGACGAAGAAGAAAAGCGTGTTTTTCTTGCGCTAATTGATATATCAGGCATTGGTCCAAAGGTGGCACTGGCAGTGCTGTCGACTTTGCAGCCACGCATGCTAGCGGGTGCTGTCGCAACCGAAGATATCGCACTGATATCAAGTGTTCCTGGTATTGGAAAAAAGACAGCTCAGCGCCTCATCATCGAATTGAAGGGTAAGCTAGACACGGTGTTTCCTGCACAATCGGGAGAAGCACCTGCAGATACTGGAGCGAAGGCAATAGGCACAGACAGCGATGAGCATGGTGCATTAGCAGATGCTCAGGCAGCCCTTTTTTCTATGGGCTTCTCTGCAGCAGAAATAGCAGAAGCCTTTGCGGGAGCCCCTGCTGAAGCAAGCAGTGAAACTCTACTAAAGCATGCCTTAGCAAATATGGGAGGAAGCCGACCATGACTGACAACATAAAGCCAACATGGGAAGCAGGAAATCTAGAACAAGCCAAGTCTACTAATCCAGATTCTGATAGTCAAAGATTAGTAGATTTGAATCCCCAAGAAAACGAGCAGCTAGAAATCAATCTGCGCCCTCTAGTATTGGCAGACTATCAGGGGCAGCAAAGAGTAAAAGATAATCTAGAAGTTTTGATAGAGGCAGCAAAGCAGCGCTCTGACACACTGGACCATCTCCTATTTTCAGGACCTCCGGGCCTAGGAAAAACAACCCTAGCGACAGTAGTGGCAAATGAGCTAGGGGTAAATATGAAACAGACCGCAGGACCTGCAATTGAGCGCGCGGGTGATTTGGCGGCAATTCTCTCGAACCTAGAAGCAGGGGATGTTCTCTTCATTGACGAGATTCACCGCCTATCGCGCGTAGTTGAGGAAATTCTTTACTCAGCGATGGAGGATTTTACTCTAGACATCATCATAGGAAAGGGTCCTGCAGCGCGTTCCATCACTTTAGACCTTGCGCGCTTTACCTTGATTGGTGCAACAACACGAACAGGCTTGCTTTCTGGGCCTCTGCGTGACCGCTTTGGGATAAACTTTCGTCTTGACTACTATGAACCAGAGGAGCTAGAATCCATTATCTTGCGCAGTGCTTCGATTTTTGGTCTATCTATCGACCAGGAGGCAGCAATGGAGATTGGGCGACGTAGTCGTGGGACCCCTCGCCTTGCTAATCGTTTGCTTAAGCGTGTGCGAGACTATGCCCAGGTACGTCATGGTAATGAGATTACTGAAGACATAGCCGCAGAAGCATTGAGCTTTTTTGAGGTAGATAGCCTGGGGCTAGATTGGATGGATGTAAAGATTCTCTCTACCTTGACAGAAACCTTTGCAGGTAGACCTGTGGGCTTGACGACGCTTGCAAATGCCACTGGGGAAGAATCAGATACCCTTGAAGATGTTTACGAACCCTTTTTGCTGCAAAAAGGGCTTATAATACGTACACCTAAAGGACGTCAAGCAACTCCACGTGCCTATGAGCACTTGGGCTTGCCTATGCCTAGTTCGCTTAATGAATCTACGACCGCTACTTCAGGCAGAACAGAGGAGGCCCTGTTTTAATGATAGAGAAAGAAGAGATAGAAACAGAGCAGAAAGTGTCGTCAGAGACGCTTAGTCCACCACGGTCTAGGACACAGCTCTTAGTGACGACAGGACTTTTAACTGCACTTGTTTTTGTTGTGACCTTTGTTTTGAGCATACCCAACTTTTGGACGGGGCAAGGGATAATCAATTTGGGAGACAGTGCCATAGCTTCTAGCGCCCTTTTGCTGCCGCATCCTCTGCTAGCTTTTGTCGGTGGTGTAGGTAGTGCGCTTGCAAATATAGCGAACCCACTTGCTATCCACTATGCTCCTGCGACACTTATTATTAAAGGGCTTATGGGTTTTGTGCTCTATCTATTTGTTCGCAAGGGAAAGTTCGGCTGGTTTGTTGTTGGTGTTGTTCTGGCGGAGTTAATCATGCTGGCAGGTTACTTCCTGTATGAATATATCTTCCTTTTAGGGGCAGGAGCTATTGCAAACATCCCGGGGAACTCTATTCAGGCAGGTACGAACTTTGCGCTGGCCTTGCTGCTCTTTGCGCCTTTGATGGCCTTACGTAAAGCACTTTGGAGTGGGGCAAACACAACTTCGGGCACAGTAGGCCTAAACCGCGACAAGTCTTCTCAAAAGGACGATTCGCACAAATGAATCACAGACCATGTTCCTATCAGGTGGGCTGCCCGTGTCAGCTTTAGCCTATAAATTTAAAGATGCGCTATATCTGAATATTACCAATATTTGTCCCTGTGCCTGTACCTTTTGCTTGCGGAACGATATGGAAGCAATAGGGGATGCTGATACCTTGTGGCTTGAACGTGAGCCAAGCGCTGAAGACGTCATTGCAGCCATCCGAAGCTATGAACCCTTGGACACTTACTCCGAAGTAGTTTTCTGTGGCTTTGGTGAACCTTTCAGCGCATATGATGTCATGATTGAAGTGGCGCGCTGGCTTAAGACCCAAGGGGTTAAGCATGTACGTGTAAACACTAATGGACTAGGAGAACTGGTGGTCGGCAGACCCCTTGCAGCAGAGCTTGCTGGTCTGATTGATGAGTTGTCCGTTAGCCTAAATGCACCCGATGCACAGACTTATGAAGACTTATGTGTTCCCGAATTCGGCCCAGAGTCTTTTCAGGCAGTTTTAGATTTTGTCAAGACTGCAAAAGAATATGTACCACAGCTTACTCTATCTGTGGTAGACTTCTTGGATGTAGATGAAATCCAGCGCTGTTCAGATATTGCGCAGTCTCTGGAACTTCCTTTACGTGTGCGACAGTTTTCTTAGTATCATCTTATCGACACATGAGTTGTTTTTAGCGATACTGGAGTCAGGCTGTAAGCAACTTTTGTTAGGTATGTGGCGTTAGCAATGGGCAGCACCACAGGTGTGCTATCAAGAAACTTGGTAGCAGAAAGTAGGTACTAAAATGGCAGTAGGCAAGGTAAAGTGGTTTAACCCAGACAAGGGCTATGGATTCATCGAGCAAGAAGGCGGCGAAGATCTCTTCGTACACTTCTCAGAAATCAAGATGGATGGCTTCAAGACACTAGAAGAAGGTTCAGAAGTTCAATTCGAGGTGACCGTAGGTCGCAACGGTAAGGACCAAGCAAGCAACGTAACTCTAGCGTAAGCAAGCTCTTACTCGTTTATTGACTAAAGTGGCGGCCCCATACAAGGGTCGCCATTTTTCGTGTATAGTAGCTTTATTATTGAGATTAGTGAAGGTAGTCAAGCAGAATAGTAATGGAGGATTCTACATGTCACAGGCACTGCATATTGCATCACAGCTCGTAGTTCTGGGGGGAGGCCCCGGGGGCTACATAGCCGCCTTTGAAGCCGCAAAGCAAGCGAAAAAAACAGGGCTTGACCTAAAGATTACGATTGTCGAGCAAGCACGCCTGGGGGGAACCTGCCTTAATGTTGGCTGTATTCCTACAAAGACCATTCTCAAAACTGCCCATGCCTTAGCGGCTGTGCAGCGTGCTGGAGATTTCGCTGTTGCAGGACTTGACTCTTCTGTGGCAAAGCTTGACCTTGATGCTTTACGCACACGTAAAGAGTCGGTCATAGATGAACTGGTTTCTCAAATTGAAGCAAGTGCAAAAAGATTGGGCATCGAAGTAATTGAAGGCACGGGTAGACTCTTGCCAGAATCTTCTCCTATTCAAGTTGCGGTCACTAGCAGTGCGGGGGAGGAGAGCATCCTTTCCTGTGATGCACTTATTATCGCAACGGGCTCGCTGCCTACTGTTTTGCCTGCCTTAGATGCCCCCTTTGTCTGGACGAGCGATGACGCTATTGCCCTGCGTGAGATTCCAGAGAGCATCATCATTGTGGGGGGTGGTGTTATTGGCGTTGAATTTGCAGATGCCTATGCACACTTTGGTTCAAAGGTACAGATAGTAGAGCTAGCAAAGAATCTACTGCCTTGGCATGATAAGCGTGTAGGTAAAGCTCTGGCTCGTGACTTCAAATCTCGCGGAATAGATTTACATTTAGGCACGAGTGTTGAGGCCGTGAAGCAAGATGCTGTAGGCAAGGCGATGGCTACTCTCTCTAATGGTGAGGAACTGAATGCTGATGTCATTATGAGTGCAGTGGGAAGAGTTCCTAACACGGCAGGTTTTGGTTTTGAGGATGCAGGTATCGAGTTTTCAGGACGTGCCCTTGCGGTAGATGCACATTATCAGACAAGTCTGCAGAAAGTTTATGCCATTGGAGATGTAATAGGTGGCATGATGTTGGCGCATGAAGCAGAACATGAGGGACTGTTGGCTGCAAGAGCTGTCATTGCAGAGCTTGCAGGGAAGACTGTAGCAGACGCACATGCTCTGGATGCAAATCTCATTCCTGGCTGTATTTATACCGTTCCCGAAATTGCCACTGTGGGAATGGGTGCTGATGAAGCTAAAAAGCAAGGTATCGCCGCAGTTACGGGTATTGCGAAATATTCTGCCAATGGGAAGGCCCTTGCAGAAGGTGAGTCAGAAGGATTTGTACAAATTGTTGCACATGCCGAAACGGGTGAAGTTCTTGGTGCACAAATCCTAGGTGCGAAAGCAGTTGAACTAATTGCAATCGTGACTCCCTTTATGGCGAATAAGGCGACCGTTATTGATATTGCTGACAGCGTCTTTGCTCATCCCACTTTAAGTGAACTGATTAAACTAGCCGCAGAAGTCTGCGCGGGAAAGCTGAAGGAATAATGGATTTAGATGTAGCTTTGAATTCAAAGCAAGCTCCTGCTGCGCGAGCAGAGGAACTGCGCCTTGCATTAGAGCGGGCCGCCTATGAATACTATGTGTTGGATACTCCTAGTCTGAGTGATGACGTCTATGATTCTCTCTTAAGTGAGCTTAAAGATATTGAGACGGCACATCCCGAGCTTATTACAGCAAGTTCACCAACACAACGTGTAGGCTCAACCCCTAGTGATGCCTTCTCTTCTGTTGAGCATGCAGCACGCATGTATTCTCTGGATAATGCCATGAATCTAGAAGAATTGGACGCCTGGTTTGATCGCATAGAATTGGCAACAGGAAGCAGTCAGCTTAACTATAACTGTGAACTAAAGATAGACGGCTCTTCGATTGCTCTGCGCTACGAATACGGAGAGTTAGTACGTGCGGCTACACGCGGAGACGGCCGCATGGGGGAAGATATCACAGCGAATGTGCGCACCGTGCGTGATATCCCCTTGCGCTTACAGCCAGGTCTATTGGCGAGTCTGCCTCAACTAGAAGTGCGTGGCGAAATTTATCTACCGAAAGCACACTTTGAACAGTTAAATGCGCAGGCAGATGAAGCAGGAGAGAAGCCCTTTGCCAATCCGCGCAATGCAGCTGCTGGTTCGCTGCGACAGAAAGACCCTGCTGTAACGGCGACCCGTGAGCTGGCATCTTTTATCTATGCGCCAGCTGATACAACACATGAGGACTTGCCCCCGACCCAACACGGATTTTTGGACGCCCTCCGCCAGGCAGGCTTTCATGTTAATCCTGATGTTGAGGTGCTGAGTCGTGCAGAAGTGCATGATTTCTGTAAGGCAGCGATGGAGAAGCGCCACGATTTGCCCTACGAGATTGATGGGGTAGTAGTGAAGGTCGATGCCTTTGCGGTGCAAGAGGCACTGGGCTATACGGCCAAGGCTCCTCGCTGGGCGATTGCTTTTAAATTTCCGCCAGAGGAAAAGACAACGATTCTACGTGAGATTCGTATTCAGGTGGGGCGCACGGGTACTCTGACACCTGTGGCAGAGTTTGATCCAGCATTGGTCGCAGGCTCAACTATTGCGCGTGCGACTTTGCATAATGAAGACGAGATTGCCCGCAAGGGTATCCTGATAGGGGATACTGTGATTGTCCGTAAGGCAGGTGACGTTATCCCAGAGGTTGTGGGGGCTGTAGAGTCCCTGCGTGATGGGAGCGAAGTGGCCTTTCACATGCCTACGCATTGCCCATCCTGCGGAACAGCTGTTCATCGCGATGAGGACGAGGCGGCCTTGCGTTGTGAAAATATTAACTGTGAGGCACAACGTGCAGAAAGACTGCGCCACTGGGTTAGTAGAGGGGCTGCAGACATAGAGGGGCTGGGTACAGAGACAATCAATGCCCTTATTTCTGTGGGTCTTGTGTGTAATGTAGCAGATTTTTACACTTTGAGCTTTGAGCAATTGCGCGACCTACCTTTGGGACGCACAAAGATGGATGGGACTGAAGTCACTTTTGGGGAAGTCATGGCGGCAAAGGTTCTTGCCACTATTGAGGACTCAAAGAAGCGCCCCTTCCCGCGCCTTCTTTTTGGATTGGGCATCCGCCATGTGGGTGCTACGGTGTCAGAGCTGCTAACAGATAACTTTGGGACGCTGGAAAATCTTATGGCAGCAAGCGAAGAAGATTTAAACGCAATTGATGGAGTAGGCCCACAAATAGTGCGCTCTTTACATACTTTCTTCTCTGTATCAGAGAATCGCTTGGTTCTGCAGCGTTTAGTAGAGGCAAATCTCAACTTTGTGGCAGAGATATCGCCTTCTACTGTTGAGCAAACTTTGGCAGGTCTTACTTTTGTGCTGACAGGTTCTTTGGCGAATCTGACACGTGTAGAGGCAGCGGCTGAATTGAAGAAGCTTGGTGCAAAAGTTACCGGTAGTGTTTCAAAGAAGACGAGCTATGTTGTTGCAGGTGAAGACGCAGGGTCAAAGTACGACAAGGCTGTTAGCCTAGGTGTACCTGTGCTTGACGAATCAGAACTGCAACGCATAATCGAGACAGGAAACCTGGCTTAAGCATGGGAAGACGTTCAGCTCGTACGACAGCCAAACAGGTTCAGCGCAAGCCTCAACCACGTAAACGCATAGCGCTTGTTCGCTCTTGGAAGTGGTCTGATATTGCCTGGGCTGCCATAGCTCTATTAGTTGCTCAAGTGCTCAATGTGCTTATTTTGGGGAACAATTTTACAGCCCTCATGCCAGCTGAAGGTGTCCACGGAGTGCGCATTGCACTGCTTATCATCTTTTACCTTTTGCTGCTTATGGTTCTTGCTTATAGGGCGCATTGTCGCAATTTGAATTTTGCGGACGCCTATCGTCTGCGGGCTCTGACTGATGCAGAGCTTAGGGCGCAGCAGGCATTCCCTTACAATCGAGAGAATGCTTGGGGAAACGATTTGGAGGAGGACGTCCAAAAGCAGGAAGGAAAAGCTAAGGAGGAGCAATTCTTGCCCGCCTGGAAGTCGGTTCTCTTGGTATTTGTCCTCTTTATATCCTTGCGAACTTTTGCCATCGTATATACCTATGTTACTGCGGAGCTGGGTTGGGTTACTCCTTCTGGGGGAGGCCTTACAGACCTTTTTGGTCCTACCGTTTTTGGTCTAGCAGCAGCAATCTTAAGTCTTGTTATATTGGCACCTTTTATTGAAGAGTTAGTATTTCGCGTCATCATGTTTGACACCTTTGCTCAAAAGATGGCGATTGCAGCAGCAGTAATACTGCAGGGTCTCGTATTTAGCTTCTATCATTTTTCACTGTGGGCAGCAGTTCCCAATTTCTTGTTAGCGCTTGCCTGCGTATATCTTATACAAAAGTGCAGAACAAGCATCCCTGCAATAATGCTGCACGTTCTTTATAATGCGGCAGTAGTGGCAGCAGCCTTCTATTTAGCAATGGCCTAATCTGAGCGCACTAGGCGGCGAAACTCCGCGCCGTGCGAACTTTTTGAAGTGGACACCTAGCTTAGTGCGATTACTCCTCCAAAATCAGGCTTCTTCGGTTTGCAGCACCTAGAGCAATTCAGGTCGCAGCTTTAAGAGTTTTCATTTACGATTTTGCATCCCTTTTGAAGGAATCGCTTTAATCGTTTAAAGTAGTAAGCGTGCATTTTTATCCGTTTTCGATTTGATTTGAACATACAGTTATTTGAAAGGGTAGTATTATGGGATTTATTAGAGCATTTAAGGGAGCCATTGGCGGAACTTTCGCTGACCAGTGGCAAGATTATTTGATGCCAAGACCAGGTGTTACAGCGACTGCAGGTTTATTTGAAGCAGTACCGCGTGGCACTAATGCTGGTCGTGGCGCGAACACACGTGGTTCGCAAAACATTATTAGTAATGGTAGTAGAATCGTAGTTCCTGAGGGAACTGCCTTGATTACTATGCACGAGGGTGCTGTAACAGGCCTTATTGCAGAGCCTGGTGGCTACGAGTACAAGTCTGATGATGTGAACGCTCGGTCTATGTTTGCTGGTGACGGCATTTTGGGCTCTACTGTTGCACAGGCATGGGATCGCTTCAAATTCGGTGGACAACCTGCCTCGCAGCATCTTGCTTACTATGTCAACTTGAAAGAGATTCCTAATAATCGCTTTGGGACACAGTCGCCTATTTACTGGGATGACGCCTATCTAGGTGCCCAGGCAGGAGCAAAGACACGCGGAACCTATACTTTGAAGATTGTTGATCCAATCCTCTTCGTAAAGAGCTTTGTTCCCGTGAGCTTCCTGCAGCCAAATGCGCCACTGTTTGACTTTGCAGACATGAACAATGATGCTGCTTCGCAGCTCTTCAAAGAAGTAGTGGCAAGCCTTGCAGCAGCTTTCTCTAACTACACCAATGACCCTGATAAGGGTAATCGTATCTCTAACATCCAGGGCGACAAGATTGGTTTTGCTCAATCACTGTCTGGTGCTGTTGAAGAAAATTATCAATGGCAAAGCGGTAGAGGTTTGGTCATTGAACGTGTTGCTATTAAGGCCATTGAATATGATGAGGACACGAAGGCACTACTTGCTGACGTACGCAGAGCAGATGCTCTGTCAGGTGCACGCGGTAACTCCTTCATGCAGCAGTCGGTTGCTCGCGGTATGCAGGCAGCAGGGGAAAACCCTGGCGCTGGCGGCGGTGGCATGGGCATGGCCTTTATGGGCATGGGCATGGGTGCAGCTGGTAACGTTATGGGCGGAATGCAGCAGCCTATGGCTGGGACTCCTCAGACGCAAGGTATTCAGGGACAAGTTGCAGCTGGTCCTTTTGACCCGCAGACAGGACAGCCTATTAATCCGGCACCCGCACAATTCTGTCCGCAGACGGGACAGCCGCTGAACCCTCAGCCGGCTCCTGCACAGTTCTGCCCACAGACAGGACAACCTTTGCAGCAACAGGCTCCAGTTCCTGCATTTTGTCCACAAACTGGACAACCTTTAAACCAGGTAGCACCGCAGCCTGCGGCAGCGCCTGTAGCCGCAGAGGCTCCAGCAGCGACCCCGGCAGCAGGAGAGGGTCCTCAGGCACAAATCGCTGTGCTGGAGAGTTTGCTTAGCCAAGGAGTCATTTCGCAGGAAGATTTTGACGCACAAAAAGCAAAACTACTGGGATAAGATATGCAAGAAAACAACAATCAGGCAGGATGGAATTTTGACCCGCAGACAGGGAAACCTGTATCTGCTGGTCAGACTCCTCCTGCTGTAGTTCCGCAGCAAGCAGCAGAGCAGGCTGTCGCACAGCCAGCACCGCAACAGTCTACTAAGAATTTCTGCCCACAAACAGGGCAGGCTCTTGATGGTAGTCCTCGGGTAGTTGATACGGGCAGGGACAGTGGACAGGATAAATGTCCTGCCTGCGGTGCAACAGATATATCCTTTAATCCAGAGAGCAGTAAACTGCGCTGTAATTTCTGCCGCACAGAGTTTGAACCAGAGAAAGTGTCTGGCTTTGTGGCTGATGTAAGTCAGCTGCGTGGCAAAGTTGTTGGTTCTGGGACCAAGGACATCTCTGCAGCCGCAGAGAGCATGATTACCCTGAAGTGCCAGAGTTGTGGGGCAGAGGTTGTTATTGACACTGATGAATCAGCGCAAGCACGTTGTCATTGGTGTCGTAATACCCTTTCGCTTAATGAGCAGGTTCCCAATGGAGCAATACCCGATGCGGTGCTGCCCTTTGCTGTGCAGAAAGAAGATGCAAGGCAGAATATTGAGGCCTTTGTGGCAAAGAGAAAGTTCTTTGCTCACCCTGCCTTCAAAAAAGAATTCTGTACTGAGAATGTCATGGGTGTTTATTTGCCCTATATGATTGTTGATGTTAATGCGCACGCACACCTTAAAGGTCAGGGCGAAGTGCTTGTTAGAAAATACACGGTTGGTAGTGGTGATAGTCAGAGAACAGTCTATGATGCAGATCTCTATGACGTTGAGCGTGATTATGACATTGTGATGAAAGGTTTGACCATTGAGTCAAATACTGAGAAGTTGCAGCATGGCTCAGGTAATCGCACAAATAATATCATTAATGCCATCATGCCCTTTGATACCGAAAATTGCGTTGCATGGAACGCTAATTACCTCAAAGGTTACGCTTCGGAAAAACGAGATGCTAACGTTGACCAGCTAAAAGGATTAGTTGAGACAAAAGCAAAAGACGTGAATCGCCATCAGGCAAATACTACTTTGACGGCCTATAATCGTGGAGTTAAGTGGGCTCAGGAGCAATTCTCTATCAAGGGACAACAGTGGAAGGCAGCTTATCTGCCAGTGTGGCTCTATAGTTACCAGCAGGTGAAGAGTCCTAGCAATAAGGTACTGCACTATGTTGCGGTGAATGCGCGCTCAAAGGAAACTATGGGGAGCGTTCCCATCCATCAGCCAAAACTACTACTCTTTTCCTTGCTTGCCTCAATTATTGGTACTATTATGGCTGCTTTTCTCTGGCCAATCCTTGAGATTGAGTGGGTTTGGGTACTGATAGGTTCAGGCTTCCTCTACTATGCCTACTACTACAACAAGTATCGCAATGCAGGGGCCAGGCATATGCACGAATTTAATACGAAGGCTGCAATGTCTAACGTAAAAGCGGGCGACAGCTTAGTGAAGCGACGCACAGGTCTCTCTAATGCAACCATGGACGGAGCAAACAACCTTCAGGTGAACTACGGCAGCGGTAAAAAGTCGATGCTTGATAAGTTGACCTCCAGCATAGATTCTTAAGTGGATTGCTGGTTGATGCAGAGCATTTGTCTTCAATAAAGGACCCAAGATGTCAGTAGTACTAACTCAAGAATTGAAGAGCAAGATATTATCAATCTTTATGCCAGCAGGAAAGCTGCATAGATTATATCTTTTCGAAGGCATCCCTCCGAGGAAATTGGGGAATGCCATAAGTAGGTATGCCTCTGTATTGGGCAAAGATGAGTCAATAATTTTGCTTTATGACGACACTGTCTTTGGGACAGGAAAAGACGGCTTTCTTCTTACTACTAAGCGTTTGTATGGTAGAAATATTGCAGACTCCAGTTCCTTTGTGGAAGTCAAAGACATTTCCACCATAACTCTTGGGCGTAGTGGATTTGTAGCAGCAATGCAG